>DAOVIL010000003.1 GCA_030673725.1 Candidatus Aenigmatarchaeota archaeon
AGGAGACATGCGACATCTGGGAGATAGACAAGGAAAGGGTGGACAGGTACATAGAGTTCAGGGCCCATGATTACGACTCCAGGACGAAGGATTTTTTCGCCAAGCATGGCAGGCTTGAGAAGATTGAGGTCATGTACATGCTCAAAAAGATTGTGGACGAGGGGGTAGAGACGGGGAAGCTGGACACTCTGGATGCGTACAGCGGCATGATAACAAGCCTTGCCATATCCCTGGCCCAGAGCTTCGAGGATGACCCCAATAAGGGCGCCTACTGCCCGGAGTGGAACATGGTCTGGAACCTCCAGAGGAAGCTTGAGGATTACCTCTCCGTGAACGGGCTATAAATTTAACTCGTTCTTACAAGAATTAAGCAATGGGAAGGAAAACATCCTCTAAAGGCACTGTTGTGGTGGCCCTTGGAGGGAACGCCCTGATAAGGAAAGGCCAGAGAGGGGAGTATAAAGAGCAGCTCAGGAACGTCGAGCATGCAATGGCCACAGTGGCAGGCATGATAAAGGACGGCTACAGGGTCGTTATTACCCACGGCAACGGCCCCCAGGTGGGCAGCATACTCCTGCAGCAGGAGAGGACAGAGGGTGTGCCCAAGATGCCCCTCCATGTGTGCGTCGCCCAGACCCAGGCCCAGATAGGCCTCATGATACAGGAGGCCCTCTATAACAGGCTGAAGAACCACATGCCTGTCGTCACCATGGTGACCCAGGTGATAGTGGACCCAAAGGACAAGGCCTTCAGGAAGCCCACCAAGCCGATAGGCCCCTTCTATGAGGACGAGGGCTCGCTTCCCCTGGGATGGCACATAATCAGGACCAGAAGGGGTTACAGGAGGATAGTCGCCAGCCCTGACCCAAAGGAGATAGTGGAGGCTGAAGCCATAAGGGAGCTCTCAAGGGACGCTGTCGTGATAGCATGCGGGGGAGGGGGCATACCTGTCATCAAGTCATACTGCAGGGTGAAGGGCAGGAGGAGGCAGTGCGGGCTGAAAGGCATATCTGCAGTGATAGACAAGGACCTGTCAGCCCAGAAGCTGGCAGATGTGGTCGGCGCTGGCATACTGCTCATACTTACAGACGTTGACCAGGTCTCCCTCAACTACGGGAAACCTACGCAATACAACCTGCATACCCTGAAATATAAGGACGCTAAACAATACTTAAAGGAAGGGCACTTCCCTGCAGGCACGATGGGACCCAAGATAAAGGCCAGCCTGAGGTTCCTGGAGAAGAGGAGGAAGGGGAAGGTCATAATAACATCCTTCAGCCTTGCTGACAAGGCCCTGAAGGGAAAGGCCGGAACCACGATAACGAGGCAAGCATGAAGAAGCACAAATCCCATGTGAGCGGGACCAAGGACTTCATAGACATAAACAATGTCCACAGGAGCTTTCTGGAGAAGGCGTTCGCTTTGACTGACGAGCTCAAGAGGCACCCCCGCATCCCGCTCCTGAAGGACAAGAGCCTGGCCATGATATTCGCCAAGACCTCCACCAGGACCAGGGTATCCTTCGAGGTCGGGATGACGCAACTGGGGGGCCACGGGATATTCATAGATGCCAGGACAAGCCAGATTGGGAAGGGCGAGACCATAGCCGACACTGCCCGTACGTTGAGCAGGTACTGCGACGGCATAATGGCCAGGATATACGACCACAAGGACATGAAAGAGCTTGCCAGGCACGCTAGCGTGCCTGTCATAAACGGCCTGACAGACCTGCTCCATCCCTGCCAGGCGATGGCCGACCTCTACACGATAGACGAGAAGCTGGAAAGGCTGAAGGGCATAAACCTGGCATATATCGGGGATGCCAAGAACAACGTGTGCCATTCCCTCATGCAGCTCTCCACAAAACTGGGCGTCAACATGAAGATAGGCTGCCCGAAGGAATATGCCCCAAAGAAGGGGATATACAACCTCTCCATGAAGAACGCCAAGGTCACAGGCTCTACCATCAGGCTGTTCACTGACCCTGCGAAGGCCGCAGAGGATGCGGATGTCGTGTACACAGACACTTGGGTCTCGATGGGCCAGGAGAAGGAGTCTGAAAGGAGGCTGAAGACGCTCAAGCCGTACCAGGTGAACAGGAAGCTCATGAAGCATGCCAAGCCCTTCTGCCTCTTCATGCACTGCCTTCCCGCATACAGGGGGAACGAGGTGACAGCTGACGTGATAGACAGCCCGTCTTCCATAGTGTTCGACCAGGCAGAGAACAGGCTGCATACCCAGAAGGCCATACTTTCCCTCCTCATGAACAAACAGAGGGCCCTGATGGCACTGGAGCACCGTTAAGCTTTAATTAATTCTAACACCATTCTATAGACGTATGGTATCCATTCTGTGTGTAGAGGACGAGGAGCAGAACATAAGGGCAATGAAAAGCGTCCTCAGGAAGCAGTCCGGGCTGAGGTACAGGATAGCCAGGACCCTAACCGAGGCAGAGGGGGAGCTGGACAGGGGATCTGATGGGGTCCTGCTGGACATGAACTTCGAGAAGGGCGCCCCCCTCGGGGAGCATGAGGACACTGAGATGTTCCTGAAGGTGGTGGATGCCATAGCGGACGACGTGACCAGGGAATACTTCCACATGAAGGCCAACCTCAGCAATTTCGACTCCATAGAGTTCCCCAACATATGCAGGGGGTACCCTGGCGCAAGCGACCATTACACTGACTTCGAGCAGCTCCACGGGTGCATAAGGCTGGGAAAGCGGACAGGGAAGATGCCCTTCGGCCTGTACGTGATTGAGATGCTGGAGCAGAAGGACATCCCCGGGGTCATAGTGAGCTCTGAGAGGCACCTCATCAAGTCGCTCTTCGCCTACCTGGGAGAGATTAGGGAATCAGGCGTCAGGATAGGGTACGTGAGGACAGACGACTATGGCGAGAAGTCAGAGCCCCGCATCTGGGAATGGGCATACCAGGCCCTCCAGACAGAGATAGGAAAGCATTCTAGAAGACCCTGAACCGAAACTCTTTAAAACCGAAGCTAAGCGGCGTTCCTATATGCCGCTAAAATGGCTGATTCAGGTGCACCAAAAGCCTTATAAACCCTAAATGTACTATATTCACTATAATAGAGTGACAACTGGTGACAATTATGGCTGAGAAGACAGTGCATGAGATATATATGAGAGAAGAGATGGAAAAGGCTAGCAAGAGGAAGGTTCCCAGAAAGGACTACAGGAAGGAATGGGGACACAAGATAGAGAAGACCGTAGGCGTGATGGCAGGCTTCGACCCTGTGGGAGCCAGGAACATCACCGCCACCGCAAACAGGATGTCCTGGGAGATTATAGGCGGGCTGAAGCAGGAATGCTGGGAGAGGTACAAGCCGGTCCTCGAGGGATACGGGATTGATATAGACCACACCACCCGTAAGGCAGTCGAGAAGAATGTCCCTGAAAAGGTCAGGGCCCCGATATTTGAGGAAATCGATGCCATCCAGGCAAAGGAGAGAGTGCTCCTGAAGACAGAGGAAGCCGTATACACCCCACTTAGGAGCCTTTCCATCAGGATGGGAAAGCTTCTGGAAGGGGCAAGGACCCTGTATAAGGAAGCTGTCTCAGACCCCAATTACCATGACAGGTATACCATAGAGGGCATGGGTGACTTCTGCACGTTCCTGGAAGGCATCAGGGATTCCATCACTGATATGGAAACCAGCAAAGGGCACGTGGAGCCCTCAGTCAGCATGCTGGTGAACCGTAACGCCTATAACAAAAAATACAGCCTGAACGGCGTCCCTGACCATGAGAAGTTCGGGAATATGATAGAGGCATGCGACGCCATGATAAAGACGGCCTGCAGGGACAAGATAACGCACAGTTATTAGGCCTTCTTCTTCAGATAATCCTTTATGGCCTGCTTCAGCGTGACCCTGTGGTGGCCTAAAGAGACTTTTATCCCGCCGTTCTCCAGGGCCTTCCTGGAATCATCCACCATGTTGTCAGCCAGTACCACGTTGATGTCCTTCCTGGAGGCTGCAAGCCTGGCTGTGTTCTCCCCGAGGAACTCTATCTTCTTGTAGGTGTTTGGCACTACTTCCTCCACCCTGAACTTGCCGCCCTTCTCGAATATTATGGCGAAATTGGCTGCCTGGCCGAAGTACCTGGCGACCTCGTCATCAAGCTTTCCCCCTCCAAGCGTGGGCAGAAGGTATCTCATCTGTGAACCTCAGAACATTCTACTTCAGTTTCCTGTAGACCATCACGTAGCAGATCATTCCCACAGGTGTTATGACCAGGTAGGAGATGAACGCCCCCACGACGGGTATGAAGGACACCACAGCGGATATTATCCCCAGCAGGAGGACCAGCGCGAACAGCCTCCAGAAATTGCCCCTGGTCGCATTCCAGGAGCTCATTATGCCAAGCCCCTTCCTGTCCAGCACGCATGCCTGCTGGGCGAGCAGAAGCCTGGCCATCAGGTATATGCCCGGAATGATTAATGCAATGCACCCTGCCATCACTATCCCTGTTGTTATGAGGGTTGTGAGTATCAGTTTGGGCACCTTCCTGAGCCCGAGCGAGAATGCTTCAGTGACCGGCATCCCCTTCTTCCTCAGGATGGCGTCAGCCTTTATTATTGCAGCAGCCGCGCCCCATGAGAACAGCACGAATATGACGGCTATCAGCACTACCACGTACGCTATGACTGCTGTGCCCAGGAATGGTGAGGGTGCGGCCTCAAAACCGAACCCGTAGAACAGGCTCGCCCCAAGGATGGCCATCATGCCAAGCAGGATTATGGTGGGCAGCAGGAAAAATATCATGAACCGTGGTTCCTTCCAGAAAATCCCGAAGCCTTTCTCCAGGGTATCGACCACGTCGAACTTCTTTGCCATGTTTAATATTTGCCCAACATGTATAAAAAACACCACTTCTGACAGGGTTTACTCAGAACTTCTTCTTTCCCTTTCTTCCATTGCCATCCTTCTCTGCTCAGCCATCTCTGCCGCTTCCTTCTCCATCATCTCGTTGAGCGGGTCCACGAATATGTGCTTGACGCCCCTGTACCCTATGTCCTCGGGGGGGTCATCGCTGCCTTTCGGCCTCCTGTAGAACCTGAGCCTGACCTTTCCCTCTTTCATCATCTGCGGGCCTGACATCATCAATGCGAATATGCTCTTGCCGTCTATGCACTCCTGCTGGTTCTGGAGGACAACCGAGACCTCATACGGCCAGGGAGTCACCCTTTCCACCATCTTCGTGAACGGCCTGGCGTGTACCCCCCTGGTGTCCAGCTCGAACTCGAAGTAGTCCTCAGCAAGGGATTCCTTCCTGGGCCTGAACTCTCCCAGCATGCCTGCTATTTCATGTATCCTTGGCGCCAGATCCTGCGGGTCACCAGTCCCCATGTAATTGGCGAATATATGTATCCTGGAACCCCTTTCCACCCCAGCCTCTTCCCATTCCTCTGGCCTGGTGGGGTCAAAGAGCCTCTTCCTGTGCGCAGACACCAGACTTATGCCGCTCTCTGCCTTGACCTCTTCCAGGTACTTGGCAACCTCTCCTGCTGTCTCTGGCTTCTCGACCAGCAGCCTCTCGTCCAGGTCATATGTGCCCAGGACAAGCCATAATGCTGTGTTTATGTCCATCTGGCCGTCCTCTGCCAAGACTTTGTACTTCTCACTGTCATACCCCAGCAGCTTCTTGTAGAACTCGAGCCTTGACTTCGCTCTCTGTATCTCCTTCAGGGTGTCATCGTACTTGTGGTCCCCTGCCCTCTGGAGCTCTCCCAGGATATCCTCCCTGTGCCCCAGGTCCGCGAGAATGTTGTAAACAGTCCTTCTGAGAATTTCCATACCTTATTTTGAAAGAAAGTTATTTAAAGTGACCACTTCGTCTATTGCAATAACCAGGCTAGCCATATGGCCTGCCAGGCGAGGGCAGCGCTTATCCTACTGCTCTATCTTGACTGACCAGGGGGTCTCCCCAGGCATTGTCTCTGTCAGGTGCAGCCTCATGTAGTGCTCCTTGCCTGCCTCACCGTCCACGGCATTGGTGCCTGTGTTCGGGCAGATTATCCCCTTCTCGTAGGACATGGGCACCTTTGAGCCGACAGACATTATGAACACTGACATCGTGGCTTCCCCTGTGCATGTCCAGGTGTACTGCCAGTTGTCCTTTGTCGGGGCGAAGTTGTCTGTCTTCGGGTATGTTCCGGTTCCGCTGAACTCAACCACTGTTTCCTTTGCTGCTGCCTTTTCCACCACTGTGGCCTGCTCCCTCACGGGAACGATGGTGTCGGGCTCATTCGCCACTACAGCGCCTGTTATGTCCCCTGTCGGGGCGCCGTCCTGCACGCACCCGCTCACGAGCACGACTGCAAGGAGCAGCGCTCCAAACAAATAAGCCGCTTTCATGCAAGAATCTTGGTCTAAAGAAATATAAGCTCGTTTGGCATCCTGCGGCGTAAGCAGGCCTTCAGGTCCGGGTGCCACAGGACAGCTCACTGCTTGACCTTGACGTTCCAGGTGTCTGCGCCCTCTTTCCTGACCCGGATGTAGTATTCCTTCCCGCCTTCCTGCACGCTCTTGCTTCCGCTTCCGGGGCAGTCCTGGAATGTGGCGCTTGAGGCCATCACCTTGGAACCCACTGGGAACACGTACACGTTTATCTCGCCTTCCCCTGTGCAGCTCCAGATGTAGTTCCAGTTGTCCTTCTCAGGCGTGAACCTGTCAGTCATTACATAGTCGTCCGCGCCTGAGAACTCGGCAATCGTCTCCTTGTGGAGCACGATGTCCTGCTGGTTCGTGGGGACAGGCTCATTCGCCACTACGGCTCCTGTTATGCCCCCTGTGGGCACGCCTCCGGACACGCATCCGCTCACGAATACAACTGCGAGCAGCAGCGCAGCAATCGGATAAGTCGCTTTCATGATAGAATCTTAACCGAAAACAATAAAAAAGCATACTAAGGCCTGCGCCTCAGCCTCTTCAGGTAGAACCAGAACCCTGCCAGGGTATGTATCAGCAGGAGCACCAGGAATGCCCCGTCAATCTGGTTGTGCATCCCAAAGTTCCCCATCAGCCCGGTGGCTATCATGGCAGACACTGTCACCAGTATGCCCCAACCTGACAGCTCCCTGGCTATCCCCATCCAGGTCTCTGTGTCATACTCCTTCCCGTACAATACCTTGTAGCTCTTGACCCAGACCTCTGACACCACGAAGTATATTATAAGAATGGCAAAGAATGCCCACTTCTCGAACCCCACATGGAACAGGAGCGCCATGCTCCTCTCCATGAACCTGGCTGTCATGCCGTACCCTGTGAACAGCATGAAGAATCCCAGGAGAATCATTATCCAGTCAGTCGTGCTGCTTATCCACTTCCACGTTACCATAACCCAACCCTGTTTAATATTTTGTCAGGCCCGAATAAAAACGGAACCCATTGCGTTCTGTTTTTTAACCAGCAAGCCAAATAATCAACATGCCCGTAAAAGCCGTACTTTTCGACCTGGACAACACGCTTATCGACTTCCTCAAGATGAAGCACCTCTGCTGCTCTGAGGCTGTCAATGCCATGATTTCTGCCGGCCTGCCGCTTACCAAGAAGAAGGCAATGAGGATACTGTTCGAGATGTACGAGCTGTTCGGGATGGAGTACCAGCCCATATTCCAGGAGTTCCTCAAGAAGACTATGGGAGGGATAGACTACGGCATACTGGCCTCAGGCATAGTGGCCTACAGGAGGATAAGGGCAAGCATACTCGAGCCCTACCCCAAGGTGGAGAACATGCTGCTGAAGCTCAAGATGCAGGGATACCATCTGGGCATAGTGACCGATGCCCCAAGGATGAAGGCCTGGATGCGTCTTGCTGCAATGGACCTGATACGCTACTTCGACTTTGTCCTGACAAAGGACGATGCCAGGGGGCTGGAGAAGCCCAACAAGCTGCCCTTCAGGAAGGCCATGAGGAAGCTGGGCCTGCCCCCTGAGGAGATACTTTTCGTGGGAGACTCCATCAGGAGGGATATAGCAGGAGCCAACAGGGTCGGGATGCACTCCTGCCTGGCCAGGTATGGCGAGAAGAAGCACCATAAGGGCAGCGCCAGGCCTGAGTTCTCCATAAAAGGCCCGATGGACATCTTCAAGGTGCTCAGGAAGCTGAACAAGAAGTGATAGGATGATAATCCGCAACTTCAAGGCAGGAGACATGCCCCAGATAGAGAAGCTGATTGCAGAGGCTGAAGGCTTCGGCCCTGGATCAGTCGATTACACCAGGACCAACATACTGAACACCGAGAAGCTGGGCAATGCCCAGACCTTTGTCGCTGAGAAGGGCGGGAAGGTGGTCGGCTTCTGCGACTGCTGGATATGGAGCGAAGCGATAGAGATGGAGAACCTGATAGTCGGGAAGGCCCACAGGGAGAAGGGCATAGGCACAGCGATAATCGGCCATGCCGAACAGTGGGCCAGGAAGTTCGGCTGCAACTCCTTCATACTGTTCACCCCGAACACCATAAAGTCAACGCCTTTCTATGTCAGGATAGGCTTCAGGTTCTCTGGCTTCACAATGAACGAGGAAGGCAAAGGAACAGAATCACTCTACTTCTGGCGCGAGATAAAGTGACTGGCACTTTATTTAAAATTTAATCCTCTGTATTCTTAATGGGAGAGGAGCAGGAGAACGCCGGAGGCCAGCAGAAGGGGGAGCAGCAGGAGCAGAAGACCCATTACATCCATATCGACATAGACCGCAAGTACAGGGACGTGGATGTGCCAAACCCTGACAGCGGGCTGGGCTACATAAGGACCACTGTGGGCAGCGTGAACCCTGCTGAGGCAGAGCTCAACAACATCCAGGACCGCTACCCTGCAGGTGCCAAACCGATATGGGACGACGGCAACCCTCCCACAGAGATAGTGCTCCGTTCCCCAAGCACCCAGTTCCAGTCTGACAAGAGCGTGGGCCATTCAAGGCCGGACTCCAGGAAGCCCCCGGTTAGGGTGAGCCTGATAAGGAAGGCGTGGGTCACCCTGGACGTCTATATCAGGAAGAGCGCAGGCGAGGGCCTCTACAGGAGGCTGGCAGACCAGGCAGAGATGTACGGTTTCGACCGGGATAAAATAGTCAGGATCCCGGGGGGCTGGCTTTCGCTGTCTGACAGGATAGAGGCTGATTACGAGAGCGAGGACGTGGGAGGCATAATAGGCCTCTACGAGGCCTTCCATGACGAGCTGAGGGGTATTGAAGGGGAGCCTGTGCTCACCTTCACCAAGAAGCCCCTGAATGTTTAATAAAACCGGGCGCCAATTCTAACAATGGCCAAAGCTGTCATCTTCGACATGGACGACGTGGTGCTGGACAGCTCGGCCGCCCATGGGAAGGCCTGGGACACCGTGCTGGAAAGATACGGTGTCAGCCAGTCAATGATGAAAAAAGAAGAAATCTCGGGCGTGTTCGGGATGAGGCAGAAGGAGATATGCGAGTTCTTCGTGGAATACTTCAAGCTTGATGCCGACCCAAAGGCCCTGGATGCGGAAAGGCACAGGATATTCATGGGGATAATGTCCGAAGAGGCCAGGCCATCTGAAGGCCTCCTCCAGCTGCTGGACATGCTGAAGAGCAAGGGCATGAAGACAGCGCTGGCGACCTCTGCTGTCAATGAATATGCTGGCCTCATACTTGACAAGTTCGGGATCAGGGGCAAGTTCGACGCAGTCGTCACAGGCGACGACGTGAAGAACGGCAAGCCTGACCCTGAGGCCTTCCTTAAGGCAGCCGAGAAGCTGGGCGTGGAGCCTGGGGAGTGCATAGTGATAGAGGACGCAGAGAAGGGGGTGCAGGCCGCCAAGGTTGCAGGCATGAAGGCGATAGGGTATCAGAACCTCTCCCACCCTTATGTCCAGGACCTCAGCAAGGCAGACCTGGTCGTGAAGAGCCTTACAGAGATAACAGAAAACGTGATAGACAGCCTCTAGTAGGGAAGCGCATCCCTCATCCTCTTCAGCTGGGTTATGTCATAGTCCTTGGTACATATGCCCACATCGTACTCAGGGAATCCTATTGCTATGTACCTTCCCATCAGGATGAGCTCTATATCAGTTTCAAAACCCGAGCAGAAGACCCTTGCGGACTTTCTGGTGCATCTTCTCATCGCCCTCTCCCTGGAGAGCCCGTCCAGCCCCTTCTCCTTCCAGAACCCATTGCTGTAATCATCATGCGTGCCCTTGAACAGGTCATGCCTGACATCCTTTGCCAGCAGCCTCAGGTAATTCTTGAGCATGTGCCTCATACCGGTTTGGAACAGTGTGCACCAGAACTGGCCTTCCCTCCTAACGAACTTCTCGGCATCCCTCTCATCCATATTCATGTCCACCATAACCTTGTAAAGGTGCCCAGGCACCTCCAGGCTGGCATCCCTGATATCATCCGTCAGCCTCCTCGCAAGCTTCAGGCATCTGCTGTCGCTCCTTTCCATGCACCTCAGCATCTTGGCGTCAGTCCCTTTCAGCCTCCTGTCCCAATGGTAGAAGACCGATATTATGGAGAGCACATCAGCTGCCCTCCAGGTGTCCCTCTTCTTCTTACGCCCCTCTATCTCCAGGTAGTATTTATCCAGTGCCCCTCTCATCGCCTCATGAAGAGTCTTGTATATCATGTGCCTGTTCTCCATGATATATCTCCTTATCTCGCTTTTGGACAGGTTCTTAGAGAGCTCACCGAATATTCTGAGCTCATTGCTGCATACTTCCGGGTCTATCTCCAGTATGTTCCCTTCCTTCTCAATGTGATTGAAGGCCCTCATGATATGATTGTTCTCCAAGTTGGCGGCCTCCTCAGCGGCCTTCCTTGTGGAAAACGCAACGCCGCCCCTTCTGATGAATCTGAAGTACTCCGAGCTGGTCATTAGATTGTCTGCTGAAGAATCAAAAATCAGCACTCCAGGCTCCTTTAGGAAGTCATTTACCTTTTTCCTATTGTCGAGTATCTCCAGGTTCTCTATGGGCAGTTTGCCTTCCTCTACTTCTTCCAGCAGCGCAGCTTCCATCTTGACTGTTCCAGCCAGGCTTTTTAAAGCCTGCTGGTCGCGTCCAGCCTTATTAATCTTCCCTCCAATACCTCCTTATGATAGACTTCAACAGGATGATTGACAACTACCTCCACAGGGAGGTCAGGCCAAGGGCTGACGGCAGATACTACCCTTCAGAGATAGGGAGCTGCATCAGGAAGATATGGTACGGCTACAAGAAGCCCAAGGAGAGGCCATCTGACGTGATAAAGATATTCCAGATGGGCAACATGATACACGACTTCATAGCAGACGTCCTGAAGAGCGAGAAGAACCCCGGGATAGAGCTGCTCCAGACAGAGGTCCCCTTCAGGGAGAACATAGAGGACTTCATGATATCAGGCAGGGTGGACGACCTCCTGATGATAAAGGAGAGCGGCAAGACAGTCCTGGTGGAGGTCAAGTCCACCAAGATGGTCTCCATGGCGAAGGAGCCCCAGCAGTCCCACCTCATGCAATTGCAGATATACCTGCACTTCCTCAAGCTCCGTTATGGGATGATAGTGTACGTGGAGAAGAACACCCTCCAGACCAAATGGTTCAACGTCGAGTACGACCCCCAGAAGACAGAGGACGCGATAAAGCGCTTCAAGCGGCTGCACCTGGCTGTCAGGAACAACGAGATACCTGAGCCTGAGGCAAAGGTCACCAAGGGGAAGGAGTGGGAATGCGGCTACTGCGACTGGAAGGACGAGTGCTGGGGCCTTCCCAGGGAAGAGGGCCGATAATCAGTCATTCGAATACTGGTTAAGCTTCCTGCGGAGCAGCTCCCTCGCAAACCCGTTCCCTGTCCTGCCGATGAATGTCCAGGCCATCTTCTTGTAAGCATACCTGATGTTCTCCCCTGTGACAGGGCACACGCAGGGATTGTCCATATGGTAAATGATGTTTATTGCAATCTCCATATCACTCAGCATCTCTTCGCTCATCACTACTGGTGTTCCCAGAATATTTAAAGCTTTATAGGATGGGGCTCCAAAAGGAATCTTCGCTAGGCATGCAGAGAAGGGCGGCTTCAGGGCAGCAGGCCCATGCATCTCCAGTTGATGGTGGCATTTCCGTCTGTTATCGAGACCACGCATGCCGGGTTGCAGTTGGGCTTGCCTTCCACATCCAGGTCAATCCACCATGTGTTGGTTATGTAGTTGCAGGTAGTGGGCTCGCCGAGCGTCCCTGTGGCGTTCACGACGCACTCGCTTGCCTCTGCTATCGCCATGGCCTCGGACAGGGTCATACCGTTGCAGTCCTCTTCGTCCACAGGCAGAAGCGCTCCTGTGCACCTCCAGTTTATCTCAGCCTCCCCTGTATCAGTGTGTATGACGCAGGCAGGATTGCAGCCTTCCTTCACAAGGTCAAGGTCAATCCACCAGGTGCTTGTGTCAGAATTGCACATATAGGTGTCCTTGAAGGTCGCGTTCTCCAGGCACTCTGTGCCTTCAGCTGCAGCCTTTGCGTCCTCCAGGCCCATGCCGTTGCATGTATCCTTGGCAGGCTCAGGCGTTTCAGGCTCTGCATCAGGCCCATTTATGACAGGCCTGAACTCCTCCTTCAGCTTCTGGCAGAAGCACTTGCACTGCCCCTCGTTCCCGCAGTGCCTTGAGCCGCTTATCGTGCAGTTCCAGAGCTCCAGGCCGGGCATCTCAGCCTCTGTCGGCCACACGCATACGCCCTCCAGGTACCCGTAACCCTCGCACTGGGACTGGCACTCGCCCAGGATTGGGGATGTCTCCCCTGTCTCGGAGGTGCCTGCATCCTTGAGGAAGGACACCTGGCCAGAGGAAACAAGAAACATGACGGCGATGACAGCTATGATGACAACAGCCAACCCGACCCAAAGGCCCTTTGGCAGGCCCTTTTTGGCCTTTGCAGGCCTCTTCCTGGAAACAGCTTTTGGTGCAAAGGAAACCCTCTTCCTGGGCCTTACCGCTTTCCTCCGGACAGCCTTCTTCACAGGCCCTTTCCTTTTGGCCTTCCTTTTCACAGCTTTCTTGGGCATCTGCTGTATTATTGTCAGGCTGGCTTAAATTTATCCAGCTTTTTTCAGGGAAACCCCCAAACAAATCCCACCCCTTTATAAGCACACGTGCGAACACTTCAATATGTTCGATGACGACAAGATTACGCTTGACAAGAGCGCATTCAAGGCCCTGGCATCAGACACCAGGGTATCCATACTGAAGCTTCTCCTCAGGAGGAGGATGACGCTTTCTGAATTGTCCAAAAAGCTGGGCATGTCAGTCTCCACCATAAAGGAGCACCTGGAATCCTTAGTGTCTGCTGACCTGATAAAGCAGATAGACGACGGCCACAAATGGAAGTATTACGAGCTCACTAAGGCAGGAAGGGAGGTAGTCCAGCCCTCTGACAGGAGGATAATGGTCCTTTTGGGCATATCAGCCATAGCAGCCCTGTTCGGGATGAACGGCCTGATAAGCAAGCTCTCTGCCCCTGCAGGAGGCCAGACGTTCCTGGCAAAGGAGATGGTGAGGACGCCGATGGCCACAGGAGGCGGCGCTGCGGAGACATTGATGGAAACAGCTGCAGACACAGCCGCTGGCGCAGCCCCAGAGCTCATATCAGCCGCCCCCTCAATCCCCTACTTCGAACTCACCCTTACAGTAGTGGCCCTTATATTATTGGGCACATCGATAGGCTACCTGTACAGCAGGCGGAAGTGAGACTTCTTTTCGGACAAACCCGCAACAAATCACAAGTGCCTTATTAGGGCTTGACCAATGCTTAATCAGAAAAAAAGGAGGTTTTCCAATGGACAAGAAAATAATCATATACGTGCTGACGGTCTTCCTGGCCACCTCAATGGTCTTCCTGCACCACAATGTGGCTGCATGCATAGGTGTCGAAGGCGCCAGGTGCATCGAGCCAGCCCCCCAGGAAGCTGATGTGGTCATAATGGAGCCTGTGGATGATAGTCAACTGATAATAGCACCTATAAGCGCAGAAACAGAGCCTATTATAGCTCACCCTCCGGTAGCTCCGGGCCCTGCAGAAAGCGCAGCA
>DAOVIL010000123.1 GCA_030673725.1 Candidatus Aenigmatarchaeota archaeon
CCTTCATCTTATAACTGAACCAATGGAAGAGGGCCTTCCGGCCTTCGGCCTCGCGACCAGCGCCTACATCCCGTCTGTCCCAAGGGACAGCAAACGGCCCAAAAGGGGGGCATGGGAGAGGCTCAGGAGCGATGACAATTGGTTCAAGGAAAGGTTCAAAAAAATGTTGAGGACTTATGGCGGACTCCTCTAAGAAAATCGTGGTACTGGAATCAGGGCTCCATGATAGCGCCAGGGCTCAGGCCATGGACCAGTTCGTGGACAACTTTGACCAGGTCGAGAAGATGATAAAAGGCGAGAACGATGATGACAACAAGCCTGTCACGATGTTCGGCGTGTTCTACAGGGGCATGCCGTATTTCCATGCCGCAGCTGGCCAGGCATCATCCAAGAAGACGAACCCCCTGGTCTTCTCCTACCCCCTCTTCATAAGGGAATCCAACGGAGGGGGCAAGACAGTCTACGGCCTCTTCGAGGGCCTCATGCAGGGAAGGGTCCTGATAATCGACGAGCAGAACGACACGACAGCCCTTGAGATACACCCGCTTATAGCGCGCAAGATAAAGCAGAGGTACAACTGCGACCTGCGCAATGACGTTTATGTCATCACAGCAACTCCGTTTGACATATCCCCTATCGACAGGATAGCGATGGACGACCCCTCAGTGAGGGAGTTCGTCGATAAGGTGACCCCGAAAATACCGGAAAGTGAGAGGTACCTTGTGGTCGACCAGCCCAAGAAGAGCAACTTCTATGCCCGTGGCCTGAGGAGGGCCCTGAAAAGGCAGGGCATGGACGCAGATTTCATCGAGCTGAGCAGAGGGGAGATGAAAGAGGAGGACCTCTACCCCTTCAAGGGCAGGCAGATACTCCTTGTGGAAGCCTCCCCGACCGCAGAAGGGAACATAATAAAGAATGACTTTAGGAAACTGGGTTATAACATCCTCCATGTCGTGAAATACAACAACACGAACGAGGCTGACATCTTCTTCAGCGGCAAGAACGGCGGCTCAAAGTGAGCTTTTATGGTATCTTTCAAGCCACTGGCCTATCTCTTCCCAGTTGCTGACCACCATGGTCTCTAGAGGGAAAAGCTTGCTGCTCTGGCACAATGTGCTTATTATGATGGGCTGTATGCTGAACCTTCCGTAGAGCAGGGCATCCTCAAGCAGGTCTCCGACGCCTGCTATGATGTCTGCCTTGCGCCTTCTCATGTTCCTCAGCGCAAGCTGCTTGTAGTTCGCCCTGGAGACCCCTTTGCTGGGCTTCATTATCAGCTTGACCCCCTTTCCGTCAGGGACAGGGAACTCATGAGACTCGAGCCACACCATGGTCCCGTCCCTCATCGACTTCTCGCCCTCGTCATGCCTGCCTGTCAGGTAGACTATCTCCACGCCCTTCTCCCTATGCTCGGAGAGCACCCTGTTCGCGCCCGGCATCGGCTCGTCCATGTGGAGGTATTCAGGGGAATCGAACACATCGAAATATGTCCTTATCTGGTCCATTGTCAGGTCCAGCTCCCTTGTCTCGAAAAGCGGGTACGTCATGTCAGCAGGATGCTCGACGCGCTTCCTGCCCACAGGCTTACTTCCTGATGCGGCGAAATAAGAGGCCTCGTACCTGGCGTCATGGATGAGTATAGTCCCGTCTATGTCCACTACGAATATCTTATTTGCAGTTTTGCTCATATGTTTCCGTTTCCCATGAGCCAGTTCTTTATCTCTGACCATTCGTTCACGAAGACTGTTCCCTGGGCATAATCGCCTTCCCCGTGCCTGGGGTGCCTGAATATTATGGGCTGCACATTGAAGTCCCCGTACACCTCGGAGTCATGGGGCTTGTCGCCTATCCCTGCGATGGCTATCCCCAAAGCCAGGATTTGCCCCATCGTCTTGCTCTTGTATTCCTTCTCCGGCGTCTTCCTGGAAGGCCTCATGAACAAATATACGCCCTCTTTATCTAGAATAGGGAAGCCGTTCTCATCAAGCCAGTCCACTGTGGCCAGCCTCATGGAGTCCCCTTCCTCGTCCTGCCTTGAGGTGAAGTATACTATAGAGTTCCTCCTGAGCGCCCTCTGCAGCACATGCGCTGCACCTGGCCTTGGCACGTCAGTGTACAGGTACTTCCATGAGAAGAACACATCCTCGAATCCCTCCAGGCCGGCTTCCCCCAGCTCGCTCCTGAGGTCAAGCCCGTCAATCCTGTCGTCACTGACGTCCTTCCCAGAGACATCCCTGTAAGCCAGCCTCTTCCTGTCCCTGTAAGTGGAGATGACACCGTCGATGTCGACTATCAGCAGTTCCTGGGCGTCCATAACTTGTTTTTAACCGAAAGATTTAAAACAGGATACGCATAACATGCTTATGGTGAAGCTGGATATGGTGGCATTCGGCCACCTCGGGATGGATGTCCTCCACTTCGGTGAGAAGGAA
>DAOVIL010000084.1 GCA_030673725.1 Candidatus Aenigmatarchaeota archaeon
GTCCTCTGAGGGCCTTCCAGGCTCGAACCTGGCTGCCGCCATCGGGGCCAACTCTGCATTGGATATCAGTATGCCGTCATCAGGCTTGTCGCTGAAAGGCTTTGCAACGCCCATCTTTATCCCTGCTATTACGTGCGTGTTGCCCATCCTGACCCTGCAGGAGCCTTCTGCGTTGGGTATCAGGTCCTTCTCTATCTCTATCTTCCTGAACTCGTCAAGCTTCCTTCCGTCAAGCCTCTTTCCTTCCTTTACGCTGTTCCTTATGAAGTCTGCCTGCACATTCATCATCGTCTCTACGTTCATTTTATCCACCTTTTCTTCAAAGCCTCTTTCTGCATCTTGTATATCTTCTCGCATCCCTTTATGGCAAGCTCCATCACCTTCTTCACGTCCTCAGGTGAGAGGTCACCGTCCATCTGTAGCAGCGTTATCTGCTTGGACTTGGGCATGTAGGCCACAGGCAGGTCGCAGACTGTCTCTTCTTCTTCCTTTCCTGCCAGATCCATGACGTAATCGTTGCCTATCTTGCCTGTCGCCACTGAGGCAACCAGGTCCCTCATGGGGATGCCAGCGTCTGCAAGCGCCAGGGATGCGGCGTTTATGCCTGCTGTCCTGGTCCCTGCGTTGGCTGAGATTATGTTTATGTAAACGTCAATGGCTGCCTTCGGGTAATCCTCCAGGAATACTGCCGGCTCCAGCGCCTGCCTGGTGACCTTGCATATCTCCTGGCTTCTTCTGGAGTAGCCTGGCCTTATCCTGTCAGTGCATGAGAATGGGACCATAGCGTATATCGTGTTCAGGTTAGCCCTGTCAGAAATCTGCTTGTGTTTCGGGTGCATCTCCCTTGGCCCATAGACTGCAGCAACAGCAACAGTGTTGCCCATCCTGACCATGGCAGACCCTTTGGCATTTGGTATGACACCAGCTTCCATTACAATGGGCCTTATTTCATCAGCTTTCCTTCCGTCTGCTCTTTTCATTTCTTTTCCTCTTTCTCTTCGGCCTTTGGCTCCTCTTTCCTGGGAGCTGGCTTGGGCTCGCCCAGAAGCTTGGAGACCTTGTCTGTCAGGCCGTTCATGTAAGCCTCCCTGTCTATCATGTCTATTGCCTCCATAACCTTCTTCTCGTCGCCCCCCTCCATCCAGAGGTATCCGTTCTGGCCTATGCTTATCCTGCTGGCTGTCCTGTCCTTTATCATGCTTATCATGGAGCCCTGCTTCCCTATCATCCTGGGCACCTTTGAGGAGTTTATCTTGATTATCCTGCCTCCCCTGAGCTTCCTGGCCCTGGGGTCCTGCATGGAGATGTCTATCATGTCAATGCCGCTGATTGAGTGTATCTTGGCATAGAGCACGTCCCCTATCCTGTACACGCTGTCCAGGCTGGTCCTGTTGGTGTCTATGAAATCACGCACCCCTGATAGCGGCAGGAATGCCCTGTATGGGGAATTTATGTTCATTACCCAGCCCCTTGTGCCGGGTATGTCCTCCACAGTGGCTATCACCATGTCACCAACCTTTGGCACGTATGCGCCGTTCAGTGGTATGACTGATATCACCCTTCCGCTGAGGGAAACCAGGCCTATTTTCCTGGCGCATATCGCATCCCCTTCCCTGAAGCAGTTCCTGCCCGGAAGATAGTCCATGGATTTGACTATCTCATCACCTGGCACCACGAATTCCCTCTCATTCTTTATCAGCTCTGTCATAATCTCTGTCTTGTTTTTTATTCTTTATATAATAATGTTGTGTATTTAAACCTCCTAGAAGCAGCTAGATGTCTATATGCCTGAGTATTTTCACCTCGGCCCTGCCGCCTGTGATGCCGTTCAGCTTCTCCATTACCTCGGTTTGCATGCCAGCAGGTATCTCAAGCACAACTATCCATGAATCTGATTTCCACTCTTCTTTCTTGACAGGCGCGATTCCCCTCACAAAGGAATTGGCCTTACCTGCACAATCCAATGGTATCCTGACTGCTATCTCCACACGCTCGAACTTGATGGGCAGGATGGGTTCTATCTTCTCCAGTGCGGCCTGGACCTGCTCCTGAGGGGGCTTCATCGGGTCCACCTGGAAATGGGCCTGGTCCATCGCGTTCATTATCCTGTTCGGCGGGTGCGGAAGCTTTGTCTGGGGGTTCACCCCCTGCCTGGATATGATGTCTGCTATCTGCTTCCTCTTCTCCTCTGTCAGTTTCCTCCTTTGTTCTGTAGTGAGCTGAAGCTGGCCGTTCTTCAGTATCTGGATGGCGGCCTGAAGGGGGTCTGATGTCCCGAAGGCGGCCTCTATGTCGCTGGGAGACGCCCTCTCACCCTTCTTGGAGTCGTTGAATATGTCCCGGACTGCCATTATGTTCTCCATGCTGTAGTCCCTGCCCTTCCTGAATTCCAATGCCTTTTCTGAGTCTACAAGAATCTCGAATGTCTTTCCGTCCTTTGAAATCCTGGCTATGACAGCCTTCTCAAGGGATACCATATTACCCTTCACTTACAGCCGGCACAGAAAGCGCTATAGGTACTTTGCCAGCTGGTTCTCTGTAAGCCTTTCAACCTTTTTCTTCCTGACTATGACTATCTCTGCATTCTTTGGGGAGATGTCCTTCTCTCCTGCCTTCATGGCCTTCACAAGCAGCTTGATGGCATCCTCCACAGGCATGCCGTCCTTGAAGCTCTTGTTTAGAAGGGTCTTTGCCTTCTGGCCTCCCCTTCCGATGGCCTGGGCCTTCCACTCTATCATAGTTCCAGCAGGCTCTGTCTCGAACAGCCTGGGGCCTCCCTGGTCCATCCCTCCTATCAGGATGCCCACACCATAGGGCCTGACACCTGCATACTGCGTCACAAGGTGCTTCCTGTCAGCAAGGGCCTTTGTGAGTGTCATCACAGATATTGGCTCCCCGAATGTTATCTGGTTCACCTGGGACTTCACTCTTGCCAGCTCGACCAGGTTCCTGGAGTCTGCCAGCGAGCCTGAGCTGATCATCGCTATGTGGTTGTCTATCTCCGATATCTTATGGTATGTGTCCAGCACAGCCAGCTGCAGGTTGGGTTTGACCCCGCCCAGTATTACAGCGTCCTTTGCCTGAAGTCCTATTGATGTGGATCCGTTCTTGACCATCTGCCTGGCATACTCTACCTGGAGTATCCTGCCATCTGGTGAGAATACTACTATCGTCCTGTCATAAGCCATGTAGCTGGGTGGCATTGGTTGCGGCATAAATCACTCCTCTTTTTTAATATTATTAATTGGTTCCGTGCTATAAAAGTTTACAATCCGCTCTCAGACCCTCGCCAGCTTCTTGGCGTACTCTATGAGCTCGTTTCCGCTTATCCTGAAGCCGGCCTCGCAGGATTTCTCATCATACTTCTTGACGCTGCCCGCGCTTATGTTGTTGCCAGAGATGAGCACAGGCACAGGGTCTGTTGTGTGCCTGTAGGCCTTGTATGAGGGATCGCTGGCTGTCCTGTGGTCGCATGTGA
>DAOVIL010000021.1 GCA_030673725.1 Candidatus Aenigmatarchaeota archaeon
CCACCATGGCGTACTTGACCTTCCCTGCTATGTCCTGGAACATCTTCTCAAGGTCCGTGAGGCCCGGTAATATGGGCCCCACGAACGCGTATGTATCTATCCCTGCCTCCTTGAGCACCCGCAATGTCATTATCCTGTCAGTATGGGAAGACGCGAAGGGCTCCAGCACCATCCTGTCCCTTTCCTCCAGGCCTGTGACAGTCACCCCGGCAGACCTGTCAGAGAACCTCCTGATCAGGTCCAGGTCCCTCAGCACAAGCATGGATTTCGTGAGAACTGAAACAGGGAAGTCCTTCTCCAGCAGCTTCTCCAGTATCTTCCTGGTGAGCCTGTACTGCCTCTCGATAGGCTGGTAGGGGTCGCAAACGCTGGACATCAGGACTGAATCCCTTTTAGCCTTCTTCAGCTCCTTTTCCAGGACTTCGGTTGCATTCACCTTTACGTCCACCCAGTCCCCCCAGGGCTCCTTGTGGCCGCTGTATTTGGACATGAAATTGGCATAGCAATAAGCGCAAGAATTCTGGCATCCTGTGTAGGGGTTTATCACATACCTCGCCCCCGGCAATCTTGTGAGGTTCAGGAGGCTCTTGCAAGATATCTCCCTGACAGCCATGAATTAATGTTGTAAATTAGCTTTTTAAGGGTTTTTATGGGGCTGGGACAAATTATTAACCAGCGAATGCTTCGCTGGAAGTAGGAGGGATAAAATGGCTAAAGCAGAATGCACATGCAAGACCAACTTCAACTGGAAGCAGATTGTTATAGCAATAGTCGCCATTGTGATAGTCAGCCAGATCGTCCACATGGTGGGTGCAACGGCCACGGTGGGCTTTTACATGGACCCTGGCTACACGCAGGTCTGGAGCAACATAATGATGCCGACGGCAGGGCCGCCCCCGGCAATGTTCTATTATTACTCCATATTGTTCACTGTGATAACAGCGCTGTTCTTCACAATGTTCTATTCGATGATAGGATGCTGTGTCCCAGGCAAGACGCTCATTAACAGGGGCCTGACATACGGGCTGCTGATATTCCTGGTGGGCGGGCTTCCGGGCATAATGATGACCTACCTGACAATCAACATTCCTGCAGGTCTGGTAGCTGAATGGGCAGTCGAGAGCCTGGTGATTAACCTGATTGGCGGCATGATTGTTGCTAAACTGATAAAATAAGCAGCCAGATGCTGTTTCTTTTCTTTAAACGCCCAGGCCTACGACCAGCCTTCCCACGAAATAGGTCACGACAGATACGAATATCCCCATCGCGACATACTCCCACATGAGCCTGCTCTTCTTGTGCTTGGGGTTGATGCTGGCAACTGTATACCCGAGCCCTGCCAGTATGGCCATGCCCATGACCCCTGACACTAGTATTGCTGTGGAGAGCTCCAGGAAGAGTATGGGTATCCCGAGCACCAGGAAGCCGCCGAACACCCCTATGAATGTCAGCACAGTTGATTTCCTTATCTCCCTCTTCTGGTGATGAGTTTCTGTCTCCTGCCCCACATGGAAAGCTGCGGAGTCTGCCAGCGCGTCAGCCAGCCCGACAGCCAGTACAGCCAGGAGAAGGAAGAACTTGTTCCCTGCAGCAGACAGCCCCATTATGACGCCCAGGCATGTCAGCACTCCGTCCATCACGCCGTAGGTAATCCCCTGGACACCGCTCCCCCTCTTCCTGAATCCGAACATAGTTGATACTTACCCTGAGACCTTAAAATCGACGCAGACCTTCCAGTTCCTTGGGCTGTACAGGAGCACTTTCCTTTTCCCTGTCACCTTGCACTTCTTCCCGGCTTTCCTGCAGTACTCCTTCCCAAGCTTGACTGCATCCGTGAACATGTCCTCTTCCGGTGCCACATGGTACAGATGGATTGTCCCGGTCCCCTTCAGGCACTTTATGGCTTCAGGCAGGAACTTGTGCGCCTCCTTCGGCAGCGGCATGACCACCCTGTCGCACTTGCCGTAGAACTGTTCCGCTTCATCCTTTACGTCACCGCACACTGAAACTATCTTGTGGCCAAGCTTGTTTATCCTTATGTTGTCCCCGGCGTACCTGCACGCATCCTTGTTCAGCTCTATGCAGTACACCTTGGCCACATTGGGCTGCTTCTTCGCTATCACAACTGCAAAGGGCGCTATCCCGGAGAACATCACCAGGACGGTCTCACCTGGCCCGACCTGCTCTGCAATCCTCTGCCTCTCAGTGGCTTCCCTCGGTGAGAAATAGGCCTTCTTCACGTCCAGCATGAACATCGCACCATGCTCCCTATGGACTGTCTCAGTGGCCTTCCCTGCAATCACCCTGAGCTCCCTGAGCCTCAGCTCCCCTGACCTCATGCCCATCTTCCTGCACACGGTGTGGATGTTCCTGTGCACCTTCAGGATGGTCCCGGCAATAAGCTTCTCCCTCTTGTCCAGCTCCTCGGGTATCTCCACCAGGGCGATGTCACCGATTATGTCGAACGCCCTCGGGACAAGCTCCAGCTCTTCAGGCTCCAGTTTGTTCTTCAGCGCTTTCTTCAGGTTCATGATTAGAATTTGTAGCCAGGGTTAATATTTACTGCGGCCTGGTCACGTTCACACCCTTCACGAGCACGTGAGGCGTGGTCACAGGGCAGCTGGTCTCCCACCAGTACACCTGCCTCTTTTCCTTTGACAGGGCTGATATGTTCTTCATGATGTTCAGCATATTGTCGCTTATCCTGATGCTCTTCCAGTTCTCGACTATCTTCCCGTCCTTTATGCGGAATATCGCGTCCCTCGGTATCGTGGAGAAGTCGCCTGTCCTGTAGTTGGTGAACCTGCTGTACCAGAGGTTGGTCACATACAGGCCGTCCTTTATGCCTGATATCATGTCGTCCACCTCCATGTCGCCCGGCTTCACGTCAATGTTCCAGGCCCCTGGTGATATCATGCCCGCGTTCCCAGTGCTTTCAGTGTTATGGTTCCTGGCAGTGGAGGTGTTGTGGAGGTAGGTCTGCATTACCCCGTCCTTCACCAGGACGGTCGGCCTGACAGGGTGCCCCTCCTCATCGTACTTGCTTGAGTTGTAGCCGTTCGGCATGGTCCCGTCGTCAGTCAGGGTAACCATGTCAGCAGCCACATTCTTCCCTATCTTGTCTGCCAAAAACGAAAAGCCGGAATCCACATAGAATGAGGAGAATGAGTTGGCAGTGTAGCTCATCAGGTTGGTGAATGCCATCGGGTGGAACAGTATGTCGAACTTCCCGACCTTTCCGTCAACAGGCTTCTTGCACATGACAGCTGTCTTAGCTGCCTCCTGTGCCACCTTGCCTGCATTCAGCTTGCCAAGCGTCCTGGATACAGACACATTATGGCCTGACATCTCCTTGTCCACCAGCGCCCTTAAGGAGAATTGTATGTCAGTGCCCTTTCCGCTGACATTGACCCCTCCTGATGTGACCTTGTATGATTCTGAGCTGTTCCAGAGCAATACGCCAGAGCACCTCTTGGCGCCGATTTCCAGCGCCTGGTCTATGGCAGATGAAACAATCTCCACGCCCTCTTCAGACATGGATGCTACCTTCTGGTCGAACGTTTCAGGTATGTCCTTGTACTGGAAAGGCCCCTTGGCTATCCCCTGGAAATCCTGTTTAGGCTGCATCTTGCCTGCAATGGATATCAGGTTCTTCAGCGCTTCCTCTATCTTGGCCTGGTCTGTCTCCTGTATCGTGCTGGCTATTATCCTCTTGCCTTTTGACAGGAAGATGCTGGTGCTGATGAAGTCCCATGTCTTGGATGTCGCTATCTCGTTGTTCACGAACTTCAGCTGCCTTCCCAGGGCATTGGAGACAGTCGCTATGCAATCGTCTGCCCCAAGTTCCTTCGCCTTCTCCACGACGAATTCCGCTCCCCTAAGGCTCTCGCTTATATCCATTACCCTAACCTCACGTTATTCAGCCTGATATGCGGGCCACCCATCCAGACAGGCAGCCCCTGCATGGGCTCGCCCTTGCCGCACTCCCCGGCAACGAACTTGACATCATTCCCGCATGCCTCCACCCTCTCATAGAAGCCTGGAGTGGTTATCTCTAAAACAGGCCTCCTTACAGGGGTCTTTATCTCCCCGTTCTCGATAAGGTAGGATTCGCACCCGACATACCTCTGGTTCCATCTCCTGTCGTCTATGTTCCACTCAGTGAATGATTTCATGTAAACCCCAAGCTTGACATCCTCTATCAGCTCCTGGAAGCTGTGCTTCCCAGGAAGCATGATGGTGTTGGCCATCCTGACTATAGGCTCGAATGAGTAGTTGACAGACCTGGCAGCCCCGTTGCTCTTTATGCCCATCAGCGCAGCTGTCTGCCGGTTGTGCAGGAAGTCGTTTATCTTCCCGTCCTTTATCAGGAACCTCCTCCTGGCCTTCACTCCCTCATCATCATAATTGTAGAAGCCATAGCTTCCCTCAATGGTGGGGTCCTCCACCACTGTGACAGCTTCGCTTCCTATCTTCCTTCCAAGCCAGTCCTTTGTCAGGAAGCTCTCGCCCGCCTGTGCAGCCTCCCTTCCCATTATCCTGTCAGCTTCAGTCGGGTGGCCGCAGCACTCGTGCACCAGTATGCCTACAAGCTCCGGGCTCAGCACAAGCTTTACATCCCCTTTTGGTGCTGCTTTCCCTTTCTCCAGTACAGCCTTGAGCGCCCTTACCTCCTGGCCCACATTATAGATGGTGTTCCACTTCTTCACATTCTCCCATCCTCCTGAGGCTCCATGTTCCAGCATCCTCTGCTCCGAGTCCCCGTTCCCTGTGACAGTGAGCAGGTAGAACAGCCCGACCCTTGGGGTCTCTGAATATATCATGGAGCCTTCTGAGTTCGTGTAGTACTTCTTGCTCATGGACTCGAACAGCTGCAGGAAGCTCTGCGTCCTGTCCACTCCCTTTATGGCTTTCCTGACATCGAACAGGTACTCCATCTTGTCCTTCGGGTCCACGTCCTGGAGCTTCTGCTTCTGCGGCACCACCCATTCATGCTTGGCTGGCGCCTCTGACGCCAGCTTGATGGGTGTCTTCAGGAGCCTGCTTGAAGCCTTGATGGTCTTGATGGTCTCTTCCAGCCTCTTCATGACCACTGCTTTTTTCAGGTCGTTTATCGCCATGAACCCCATGGCGCCGTTCACCAGGAACCTGGCGCCTATACCATAGCTCTTCTGGAAGTCTGATATCTCAGGAGTGTCGTTCTTCATGAGGAACGCTGACGCATCAAAGCTTTCCAGCCTGACCTCAGCATAGCTTGCCCCCAGCTCCTGCGCTTTCTTGACGACAGAATCAGCCAGGTCCTTGTCCATCATGTCCTTGTCCATCTATAATATAGAACGGGAATTTTATATTAGTTTAGGGGGACAATGGAAACACTTTCACGTCAGAATAAGCCGGCCCCTCCTTGGACAGCACGCTTTGCTTCAGGACTATCTCCTTCACGGCCATCTCCCCCACCTTCACGTCAGAGAGGTCAGCCATCTTCTCCAGGAGGCACTCCCTTCCCTTGGAGGACTTGACCCTTCCCACTGTGAGGTGCGCATTGGGTTTGTGGGTATCCTTCTTGAACTTGTCCAGCTCATTGTTCAAACGGGCCATTATCTCATGGACCTTGTCCTGGCCTTCCTTCACGCCCACCCAGATGGTCCTCAGGTACTTGGGCGAGCCGAAGTAGCCCACCCCCTCCAGGGAGATATTGAACTGCTTCACGTCCCAGATGGCCCTTTCTATGCCTTCCTTGACCTTAGGCAGGAACTCCTCAGGCGTCTCCCCTAGGAACTTGAGCGTGAAGTGCAGGTTCTCGGGCTCCACGAACTTCACGTCGCCTTCACACTGCTTCAGGCTAGCCTCTATCTCAGCCACCTTCTCCCTCAGGTGCTCGGCCAGCTCCAGGGCTATGAACAGTCTCATGAATATAATATGGGGTGTGTGAATATAAGATTTCAGGCCCTCCAACTTCACAGACTAGGAAACAGCATGCGTGAAGGAAGCGTGAAGATTGTTCCATGAAGTTGGGGATTTCCTTCACATATGAAACCGATACCATGGGGAATTCTGTGAAGTTACTTCACGTGACCTTCACACGACCTTCATCACGTTAACTTTATATATCTGAACTTCATATGAAATTACGTGAAGATTTTGGGGCATATTCCCTAGCTTCACAACATTGACACTAACTACACGTGAAGATGTATGAACGAGAGGGCGAGGGAGCTGTTCAAGTGGAATGAGAACCCGTTTAGCTTCAGGATTCTTCCTGAATACTTCGTGGGTTACGAGAAGGAGACTGACACCTTCACAGACGGCCTGAACAACGGCAGCAAGTTCTCCATCCTGCTGGGCCCCACAGGCTCAGGCAAGACGACCTTCATGAAGTACCTTGTGAAGAGGTTCCCTGGCTCTGATGTTATATATCTTCCCAAGCCGCCAAAAAGCGCTGACGACTGGGTCACAATCTTCAACCCGATACTAAAACCCTCCAGATTCTCCTTCCTAAGGAAGGACGTGAACATATACAACCTTTACGAACACCTTAACAAGAAACTCAACGGCAGGAAGTGCCTACTCTTCATAGACGAGTGCCATGAGGCCAGCCTGGACAGCCTGGAATGGATAAGGACCATAACAGACCAGACTGACAATCTCTTCATCATCCTGGCTGGCCTTCCTGTCTTTGAGAAGACCATGATGGAGAAGCTGGAGACCTTCATGAGGCGCGTGAACATACACGTGAACCTGACCAACCTCTCCAAGGCAGAGACCAGGGAGCTCATCAAGAGGAGGATAGAGGGCATAGGGGGCGACGACATTAGGCCCTTCACAGTGAACGCTGTCGACTATATCTATGACAATACAGGAGGCTTCCCGAGGGAGGTCCTGAAGCTCTGCGACGACATGGTCCAGAGGGCGATGGAGAAGGGCGTGTCCACAGTGGAGCCTGACATAATGAAGGGAGCGGAAGAGCCTGAGAAGAAGCTTTCCATGGACACAGTCGAAGAGCTGCCTGAGAGGCAGAAGCTCATAGTGGACACCCTGGCAGAGGGGGGCGAGATGACACCCTCTGAGATAGCCAAGAGCATAAAGACAGAGGAATACAAGAACAAGGACAATGCTGTCAGGTCTGTCAACAACCTCCTAAGGCGCCTGATGCAGGACGGCCTGGTGGACAGGAAGAAGGTCGGGAAGACCTACAAGTACAGTGTTTCCAGCCGGTTCAACTCTGTCCTGGTGACTGCCTGATTTCTGGAACGCGCAAAAGTATTTAAAACCTATCTCCAATATCATAACATCAGTTATGCTTAGGAGGATTACATGGAGGAGAGGATAAGAAGCAAAGAGCTCATCGGAAAGATAC
>DAOVIL010000020.1 GCA_030673725.1 Candidatus Aenigmatarchaeota archaeon
ATCAGCAGGAAGCAGTGGTACGCCCTTGGCGTCATGCTTGTGGGGATGGTGATATTCTTCTCCAGGAGCATCAATCCAGCAGAGCTCTGGATGAACCCGCAGTTGGGCGATATGCTCATACTGGGCGCGACCATACTCTGGGCAGTGGAGAACACGATTGCGAGAAAGGCCATGCTTGAGGACGAGTCCAGCATACTCGTGTCCTTCTCCAGGATGTTCATAGGAGGCCTCATACTGTTCGGCGTGGTCCTCCTGATGGGCAAGCTTGACGTACTCCTGGCGCTCTCACTGCAGCAGGTGGTAAACATCCTCATCTCGACAGGCATACTGTTCGGCTTTGTCTTCTGCTGGTACAAGGCCATAAGCCTGATAAACGTGTCAAAGGCCTCGCTCTTCCTGCTCCTGGCTCCAATAGTCTCACTTGTGCTGGGTGTCCTGATGTTCGCAGAGCCTGTGATAGACTACCAGATTATCGGCTCAGCCATGATACTGATAGGCGCCTTCTTCACGATAGGCATCAGGAGCAGGCTGTCGACAGCGGTCTAGATTCTCAGAATAAGCTTCTCGACTTCCCTGGTGATATCCTGCATCTTGAACTCGAGCTCCCGGCTCAGCTCTGTCCCGTAGTCTATGCTCTTCGGCTGTATGCCTATCACCATTATCCTCACACCAGGGAAGAACTGGCCCATTATCCCGATAGGCAGGCTGTGAGTGGTGCTGACCATTATGTCTGTCATGTCCCTGAGGGTGAAGAGCCTGACCTCGCCCACCCCACCCCTGAAGTCCACGGCGTCCAGGAAGGTTATCACCTCAGGCTTGAACTCCTGGATGGGTTTGATGAAGTTCTCTGGCACAGCTTCAGCCCTCACTTTCAGCAGGCCGTCCCTGCCTTTTAGTTTGTCAAGGACCTGGTTCGCTATATCATCATCTGTCTTGAGGGGTGAGCCCATGCTGACCAGCGCTATTCGCATATTGATTATGGTATCGAAACCCCTAAATAACTTATCCCCAAAAGCTTTTCATGAGGAAGTACATCCTTAGGGCAGAGATTGCAGGGGACAGTATATTCAGCGTCGGAGCCTTCTTCAAGGACGATGTGGGAAAATTCTGGCTTGAATTCTGCAGGGAGAAGGGGTACGATGACGTGAAACTGAAGGAGACCCGGGCTGAGCCGGGGGCAATCAGGCCAGAGGGGGTGCGCTGCTTCTCCGGAAGCTCGATGGGAAGGCTGCTCATCAGCCCTATCCAGGGGGAAGATGCCCTTCCTGACGAGACCCTCTTCTTCAACATAAGCGTCACAGGGGTGCGGCCAGCCTTGAGCTATGTGGGTATCGGCAAGCCCTACAAGTACAGCATCAAGTGCACTGTTATGGACGGCAGATAGTGTCTTTTATACTTTCCAGGACAATTATAATGTATGGGAGAATGCCCGAAGTGCGGGGGAGGAGCATTCCTTTCTGAGGAGGAGCTTGTCAGGATAATAGAGAACACAGCTCCGATGAAGGTCGTGGCAAAGGCCACTTACCAGTGCAGGGCCTGTTCTGAGAGGTTCAGCAGGCTTATCTGCGACGACCTGGATGCAAGGAAGAGGGAGGCTGAATCACCAGTCCCTGCTGGGACTGTTGTAACGTCACAGCCGGTAGCGTCTGCCTCAAGCAGCCCTGTAGAAGGAATAAAGTTCCTGGACAGCGTGTAACTAAAAGGAAATTTTTAGCAACCCTATAAAAAACTTAGCCCCAATAATATACCATGAGTGGAGTGGAGACGAAAAGGTTCGACTACCCCTTACCTGAGAGCTTTTCTGATTTTGACCCCAACGACTTCAAGGAGAAGTGCTGTGACTGGCTGGCCAATGAGGCGGGCAACAGGAGGGTGGCCATATCTGCCTCAGGAGGGGTTGACAGCACAGCGGCAACCTTCCTTCTCAAGGAGTCACTGGGGCCTGAGATGGTTTACCCCTTCTTCCTGGAGGACGGCGCCAGGAGGATAATAAGGGGCAGGCATGAGCACCAGATTGCAAGGGAAATGTTCTCTGAATTCAGTGGCATGCATGTCATTTTCGCGCAGGACAGGTTCATGCCCAAGATGGAGGGAGTGAGCGACGGCGAGGCAAAGAGGAAGATATTCATAAACGAGTACAGGGAGATTTCTAACGCATACCTGAAGAGCTTGGATGATATCGGCCTGGGGGACGTTCTGATAGCAGACGGCACCATAAGGCCTGACATAGTGGAGACAGAAGGCAATGTCAAGAGCCAGCACAATGTCGGCTGGAGCTACTCCCACGGCAAGCTCGAGCCCCTCGCCTCGCTCTACAAGCCGCACGTCAGGCAGGTTGCCATCGCCTTGGGCCTGAGCCCGGATTTCAGCCACAGGATACCATGCCCCGGCCCTGCGCAGTGGCTCAGGACGACCGGTGCGCCCAACCAGGAGAAGATGGAGCTGGCCCAGGTGTGCACAGAATACGTGGAGGAGGCAATAGAGGAATGGTGCCTCAGGAACTGGGGAGGCAGGTACAGGTACAACGAGGAGACAGGCGTAAGGGAGCCTTTCGAGTACTTCGCTGTCGTGCTTGACCCTGGGATGAAGGAGAACGCCGAGATGAACATGGCCACAGGGCAGATATGCTACGTTATGGACAGCAGGACGACCCACATGCCCGAGGGAGGCAAGAGACCTGACAAGCCCCTTTATGCGCCAGTGGTCTGGGTCGCCGGCAGAGCAAAGGATTTCGATGACATGCTCAAGCCTGGGAGGATACTCTGGGACGAGTTCAAGATGCCCAGGGCGGTCCACAGCATAGACACCATACCGGAGGATGAGAAGGGATACCCTGTCTGCATAAGGGCTGTGATGAGCACAGACGTGAAGGAATGCCAGCCAATGGAGATTGACATGGATTACCTGCATTTCATAGCAGAGGGCCTCAGGGCAAGGGGAGCCGGCAGGGTCGGCTACGATGCCTCTTTCAAGCCGCCCGCGACAGTCGAGTTCGAATAAAGGATAAATATTTCCCTGACCCAATAACGTATGGAACTTATCGGAGGGAGGTCCGAACGGTACTGGAGGACTGTCGGAGATTTCTACACCGTCCTTAAGGAAGAGCCAAGGGAGCTGGACCACGCGATAAGGGTCTGCTACAATGTGCACAGGATTGGCGCAATAATAGGCGGCATCGACCCTGACAAATATCACGGCGACCCCCTGATGGATGAGCAGCTGGAGCTTGCCGCCCTCGGGCACGACATCGGCAAGTGGAAGGTCCCGAAACCAAATAACATGAAAAACGGAATGGAAAAGAGCTTCTGGCGCCAGGAGATGAAGAGCGTGTCAGCCACTATGGCAAGCGATTTCATGGAAAGGCACGGCTACCCTGAGGAGGCAGTAACAGACGTGATGGTCCTCATATCCTCGTCCGATGAAAGGTATTCACTGAGGGCGGAAAGGCTGCATGATGCAGACATCCTGGACCTTATCTGCAAGCTTGAGGACCCCCAGTGGTACGATCACTGGGATATAGGGGACAAGACCGAGAAGATAATGAAGTATGTCCCCAAGCTGATGACACCTTCAGTGCAGCTTCTGAAGAGGCACATATTCAGGAACCCAGAGCTCAGCCACGTTATGAAGACAGGGCTCTGTATCTGACGCCTTGCTAATTTTTAAATCATCCAGGCAATTATCATCATGGCACTTTTGGAAACCGTAATGTGGGTCGTTTTTGGCATAATCGTCATAGTGGTTCTCCTGTTCGCCTGGTCAGTCTACAACGGGCTGATAAGGAAGAAGAACAAGGTGATAAACGCTCTGGCGCAGATTGACGTCCAGCTCAAGAGAAGGACAGACCTCATACCCAACCTCATAGAGTCCGTGAAGGGCTACATGAAGCACGAGAGGGGAGTCCTTACAGAGCTGACCAAAGCCAGGACATCCATCATGAAGGCAAAATCCCTCGAGAAGAAAGCAAAGGCTTCCAACCAGATAACAGGCGCCCTCAAGTCCATATTCGCTGTGGCAGAGAACTACCCGAAGCTCAGGGCGAACGAGAACTTCCTGCACCTGCAGGAGGAGCTTTCTGGAACAGAGAACAAGATAGCATATTCCAGGCAGTACTACAACGACAGCGTGATGGGCTTCAACATATCCATACAGATCTGGCCCAACAGCTTCTTCGCCAGGAGGATGGGCTTCAAGAAGAAGGACATGTTCGAGGTCCCTGCAGGGGAGAAGAAGCCTGTCAAAGTGAAGTTCTGATATAGGTGGCTGCATGAGGGAGATGTTCGAGGAAGTCAGGAGCAATAAGATTAAGTCTTACCTACTCATCGCCTTTTTTGTCATAATGATAACAGTCCTTGGAGCAGTCCTGGGTATAGTCTTCATGGGATCTTTTGTGTTAGGCATTGCCATAGCGCTCATCATCTCTGTGATATACTGCGCCATAGCCTACAACTCCGGGGGCTCGATGGTGCTGAAGGCCACAGGCTCCAAGCCGGTGAAGAAGAAGGATTATCCCCACCTCTACCATACCATAGAGGGCCTGGCGATAGCTGCGGGCATCCCCAAGCCCAAGGCGTATGTTATAGAGGATACAGCCCTGAACGCCTTCGCCACAGGGAAGGACCCGAAGCACGCATCCATCTCAGTCACCACAGGCTTATTGGACAAGCTCAACAGGCAGGAGCTTGAAGGGGTGGTAGGCCACGAGATGGCGCACATCAGGAACTATGACACCAGGATAATGGTCCTGGCAGCTGTGCTGGTGGGAGTGACCATACTGATAAGCGACATCATCCTCAGGAGCTTCCTCTGGGGAGGGGCTGGAAGGAGCAAGGGAGGAAAGAGCGGCGGCAGCATGATTCTTGTCCTCATCGTGGTAGGCATCATATTCGCCGTACTCGCCCCTCTTGTGGCCCGTTTCATAAAGCTCGCCATCAGCCGAAGGAGGGAGTTCGCTGCAGACGCGGGCTCTGCCATACTCACCCGCTACCCGCCAGGCCTGGCCTCTGCCCTCAAGAAGATAAGCAAGGACCCTGACCCCCTGGTCGACAAGGCCAACCGCGCTACTGCCCACCTGTTCATATCCACTCCTTTCAGGAAGAAGAAAGGATTCCTGGTAGGCCTCTTCTCCACCCACCCACCAATAGGCGAGAGGGTACGAAGGCTAAAAGAGATGTGATTCTCGTCCATGACAGCATTTTAGGTGCAGAATGGGGGTTTTCGTGCAGAGCCCAAGATAACGGGCAGAGGTGCGTAGCCATAAGGTGAAAAGGTCTGGGATTCATTCTTTTGATAATATTCCGGCCATTACAGCCCCTACAAGGAATAACCAGACGCCAGCCTGGGGATATAATATCATGAAAAATCCTCCCAGAAACCCAAGGCTCGCATTAAGAATACCCAAGGGACCTTCTTTGATGATGAGAATTACATCGGCAATCACAGCAATCAAGCCCATCAGATAAACATAAATTTTCATAGATTCCCAGATGGGTATTGATGTTGCACCTTCTGATTGCTTGACAATCGCGCCAGTTGCATCAATCAGATGGTCATTTGGGTCTAGGCTTACACCCGTTGTTGAAAGGAAGGCTAGCGCAAGACCTGCCAAGAAAGCGCCAATAAATATTTCCCAAGGTATGGCCCTCATACCGATTCCTAGGGCGCAAGTTTTATATTATTTCACTCCTTTTCTTATTCATGGATAAGAACCCCAGACACATGACCGTAAAGGAGGGGATTGCCGTCCCAGAGAAAGTCTATCTGGATACCAGCGTCTTCTTTGCCTTCTTGACCAAAGAAGTGAGAGACGCTTTCAGGGACTCCAAGCCGATGGATCCAAATAAGCCTACCATTATCTCCTCAAACATTAAACCGATAAAACCAAAGGATATCGTCAGATTCATTCCAGTGGTGCATGGTAAAAGGGGTTATATGGTTCAGGTATATGGAAAGGAACATTTAATTAACAAATTAATAGAAAAGAGCGAGAATGGAGTCAGCTACTGTACATCTCCCCTGGTGTTTTCTGAGGTAGTAAGGAAGCTGAGGAGAGAATATAAGCTTTCCGCAGAAGATGCTTTCAGCCTGTGGTGGGGCGTTGCATCGGCTTTTAGGTTTGAACGGACTAAAAATAATGTAATAGACCTGGATAAAGACCTTACCATGTTGGCTCGTAATTACCCATTAAAGCAAAATGTCCAAGACCTTCTGCACATTATATTAGCCAAACAAAACGACTGTTTGTTCGTTACAAAAGACAAACTAGATGGTAATTTAGATGAAATCAAGAAAGATTATCATAATAAGATAATAACATTGGACGATTTCATTGTTTGTAAGAATGAGAAATAGTCGATATATATGGGAAACTTAAAATATCAGTTCCTAATGTGGGGCGAGGTAACGTTATTTGAATAATAGTAGACACCAATTTCTAACAATAGAAAAATTACCACATAAATGATTAAACAAACATTCATAGTTCTAATAAATATACTATTATCCACATCAACCTTACCAATCACACTTGAGTACTGACTAATAATCCATAGGAAATAAGCTGCAAATACTGTGTGCGGTTTAATAAACTTATCTATTTTGTTTGGCAATTTAGATCTTAAGAGCACGTTTAATACAAAAATTATAATTATGGTGATTACGAGCAGCATAAATAAATTTACAAAATTGGTAAACTCTGAAGTATTCCTTTTCAACACAGTGTTTATGGATAAAAGCCAGTAACCGTCTATTTCAAATGTCTTTAAAGAACTACCAGAGGATAAAATAACACATCTCCCGTCATTAATGAGTCGGCTGTTGAGTTTGATGTCTTTGTTTATATCATCTGCGTTTACAAATTCTGGTACATGTAATTCTCCGCTATCTCTATCATATATCACAGAATTTATGAGTTGAATTGATGTATTTTTTATTAACAGCCCATCAAATCCACACACTTTAATTCGGTTAATCTCGATTTTTTTTGAAGGTAAAAATAAAGGTATTTTAATTTCATATTCATCAAAGGGGTAGTCCTCCAATGGTGTTAGATTCTCAACCCTCTTATTTAATACCAGTTCATACGGATGATTTTTGTATTTTAAGCCATAACCTAATCCGCCGTACATGGTGATATTTCTAGGTAAATCATACTGAGATGTTAAATAAAAGAAACATTGATATGGAAATGAATTAAAACAAAACATATATCTTTTATTCTCAATCGAGTCACTCATTTTTGACGATAATTCATCATCAACTGATTCAACAAAAACATAGGCGTAGCTAACATTTCTCATACAATGAGTAAGATTAACATTTTCAACATTGCCTGATACTTCTATGTTAATAGACATTTCATCTAAACTAGACAGATATACCTCTAAATATTCTAATTTGGAGTAGTATGAATCATAACGCGGGCTAAGATCAATCCAACTTTTATCAACAGTTTCTGCTGTTG
>DAOVIL010000113.1 GCA_030673725.1 Candidatus Aenigmatarchaeota archaeon
GGCTATCTCCACAGAGGAGCCCCTGTCCTTGAATGAGCCTGTCGGGTTCTGGGCCTCATACTTGAAGTAGAGCTTGAACGGCAGACTGAACTCCTTCTCAATCCTCTTGGAGCGGACAAGGGGTGTGCCGCCTTCCTGTATGGAGACCAGCTTCCTTACAGGGAAGAACTCAGCATAACGGGAATGGTTGAACGGGCGGGCTAGGATGTCTTTCCTCTTGAGCCTGGACAGCCTCTTGTAGTCCATCAGGACTTCCAGGCTTCCTCCGCAGGTGCACCTGGCACTGGAGAAGCTGAGTGGATAATCCTTTTTGCATTCTGAACAATGTATGCTTTTCGCGAACATTCCATTTATAATTGGTTCACGTTAAATAAAATAATGGCAATATCAGAAGTGATGTATCTTCTGCCACAACTCTTTCAGTACATACAGATAATAGGATACATAGTGATGATATTCTTCTTCGGCTCCATCGCGATGAGGGGCTGGAAGGGATACTTCCCATGGTACATGAACCTGCTGGCAAGGGTGGGCACAGGGTTCGTCTGCCTGTTCGCGGGCGTGTCCATAGGGCCTCTTATAACATCATTGCGGTCCGGCATACTGATCATGTTCCAGCTTGACCTGATAACAGTAGGTGTCATAACATCTGTCCTTCTCTCAATCGCATTTTATCTCATCTCGTCCAATTCCTGGGGGGCTGTCGTGAGCCTCAGGAAGCTGGCGGAGAAGACACAGAAGAGGATAATGAAGATGGGCCGTCCCCCCAAGGGCATGACCATGCACAAATGGGCCGGGGTGGTCATAATCATAGCCATAGTCGCTGTGTCTGCAGTCAGCTTCAGGGGGTTCCCTGAGAACGCGGCAACAGAGATATTCAGGAGCATGGGCCTCCCCGAAGATGTGGTAAACATGTCCCCTGACTGCCTGAGTGCCATGATGGCCATGTCCTCAATGGGCGAGATAAGGAACCCGCCGCTCTATGAGAATGACACCCTGAAATCCCTGGTTGAGGAGCAATCAGGTGAGACTGTCTTCGAGATGTACAGCATAGAGACAGAGGGGATGACCATAATCGCCATAAAGACCGCAAGCGACAAGACCTGCTATGCTACAGAGGACGAATTCTGCTTCTGCCCGTAAGAACGGCACCTGCGATAAGTTTAAATATGTGACGGGTAATTAATACTCAATTAAGTCGGGGGTGTCACCATGAAGATGACTCTATTCGATGATGAAGATGAAGAGAGTATCAGTGAAGAGGACTAAGCGTTATCCGCTTTCTGGTAAACTGGTTTTTCTTATTTCCGTAATGATTCTGCTCGTGCTATAGCCAGGCAGTTTCCTTATCCTGGCTATCCTGCATTTCAGCCCAAGCTCTTTCAGGTCTTCTTTCAGTTCTCTCTCCTCCTGGTCAAACCCCAGGGCGATTATGTTCGGCTTTTCTTCCCTCACGACCATCATCATGTCAGACACATGCCCTATCCTGACCTTGCTGACGAACTTCAGGCTTTCCACCATCTCCTTCCTTTCCTTCGCCGTGAAGACCGGTTTCCCTTTCTTCTTATTGACGGTCGTATCATGCGCCACAACAACAACCAGGCTGCTGCCCAGCTTCCTGGCAGCCTTCAGAAAGAATATGTGGCCGGGGTGGAGAAGTGAGAACACACCGCCCACAAGCACTTTTTTTCCCATCATCCCCTCCTTATGGTCAGAGCATACCCGGAGTCTGTCTTGTTGCTCTCAAATATGAGCTTGTGTGTCCCTGGGTTCAGTATAAGGTCGCTCTGCACATCTATCTTATTGTAATCCAGAAGGCTCTTGATTGTCCTGTAGAGGCCCAGGCCGTAACCGAAGCTTGGGGATATCTGCTTCAGGAACTCATAGGACTTTATCATTCCCATCTTCTCCTCTATTGCCCTCCAGTCCCCTTTTGTGAACACAAGGAAAACCATCGGGTTGTCCTTCCCGAGGGCGATTGTCATCGTGTGGGAGGCGGATGTCCTGCTGTACCTGAGGAATCCCGGGGTCTGGTAAGCGAACACCAGGCCGTAGAGTACATTGCCGCTGTAGCTGGCCAGGTAGTAGCTGGGCGGGCTGTTCCATACAGTGCTGAACTGGCTGGCAGGCCTGGCTCCCACGCCAGGCACATAGACCATGTTGCTTGTGTTATTGATGGTAAGGCTTATCGTGATGTTGCCGACCGCAGCGCCTGCTATCGTCAGGGTGTCGTTGGCAGACTTGGTGTCATACCCGGACCTGCCGCACGTGACGTTCCAGTTGTAGGTCCCGTAGGTATTGAACGTCCTGCCGTAGGTGTACAGGCCTGTGGGTATGCTGTAGGACATTGCAAACCAGCCTGCGCCAAAGGTTATGTTGCAGCTGCTGCTTACCACAGGGCTGCCGCCTGACGTATAGTTGGCAAAGAAGGATACTGACTGCCCGACCCTTAGCATGCTTCCGCCTCCTGCGGGATCCCCGCTGTCCCAGACGCTGAGGCTGGTGGATATCGTGTCGCACACATTGTCTATCCCGTCAGCGTCGTCATCCAGGCCTGTGTTGACCTGGCCGATGCACATGTCGCATTGCATCACACTGCCGTAAAGGGTCGTGTTCACACCCTCTGTCCAGCCGCCCTGGTCGAAGTCTGCCTTGGCGCATGTCCAGCCTGTGCCGCTGCTTGCCAAGCTGTCGCATAC
>DAOVIL010000063.1 GCA_030673725.1 Candidatus Aenigmatarchaeota archaeon
TCCAGGGAGCTGAGGGACGAGAGAAGGACAGTAGAACGCATAGTCAAGAAGGAATACAGGAACTGGGAGAAGGTCGATATCATAAAGGCCTACGACAAGTTCTTCGGCCGGCATGACAGGCCGTTCCCCATAGTGGAAGGCGTGAAGGCAGTCCTGAAAGGAAAGGGCATACCCACGCTTTCTCCCCTGGTAGACGCCATGCTCCTGGCAGAGCTCAAGCACCTGGTGCTCATGACAGCCCATGACGCTGACAAGCTGGACGGCACCCTGACAGTCGACCAGGCAATGGAGGGGGACGAGTTCGTGAACATAGCAGGCGACACAGTCCCGCTCGAGCAGGGGGATGTGGTCATACGCGACAGGAAGGGCGTGATAGGGACATACCTGGAAGGCCAGTCGCTCAGGACAAAGGTCACCAGGAAGACCAGGAACTGTGCATACTTCGCTTTCTATGTCCCCGGGGTGAAGGACGTCAGGATAAAGAGCTGCCTGAAGGACGCAGCCAAGATGGCATCCCTCGGGAAGGGCAAGCCTTCGGACACAGAGCTCCACATCGTCGGGAAGGCCGAGGTAAAGACAGGCGTCGTCAGCACAGAGAGGATAAACCCATGGGGAGAGCAGAAGATAAGGGACTACGACAAGCTGCTGGAGGAGTTCGGGTTAAGCAAATTCAAGCCAATGGTGCCCAAGCTCCCCAACCCTATCCCCATAATGCAGAGGGGTATAGTGTTCAGCCACAGGGACTTCCATATCATAACAGACGCCATCAAGAAGAACAAACCCTGGGTGATGATGACGGGCCTGATGCCGTCCGGCAGGATGCATTTCGGCAACAAGATGGTGGCTGACCAGATAATCTACTACCAGAGCATAGGGGCCAAGATATACCTGTGCGTCGCTGACATAGAGGCCTACAACATGAGGAAATGCACATTCAAGGAGCTGAAGGAGGTGGCGATAAACGAGTACCTGCTCAACTACATAGCCCTGGGACTGAAGCCGGAGAACGTCGACTTCTATTTCCAGAGCGACAGGCATTCAGACTGCAGGAAGTCCAACGCATACTACAGGCTTATAGGGCTTGTGTCCAAGAAGCCCACCATGAACGAGATGAAGGCCATCTACGGCGAGCTCACCCCAGGGAAGATAACGTCCATAATGACCCAGGTGGCTGACATCCTGCACCCCATGCTGCCTGAGTTCGAGGGCAGGGTGCCTGTGGTCGTGCCAGTGGGCATAGACCAGGACCCCCACTTAAGATTGACCAGGGACATAGCGAACAGGATAAAGGACGAGTTCGGCTTCATACCGCCAGCTTCCACATATAACATGTTCATGAAGGGCCTGAAGGGCGGCAAGATGGCAAGCTCTGACCCCGGTTCCTTTATAGCTCTTTCAGACCCGCCCAAGGCAGCGGCCAAAAAGCTCTCTGTAGCCTTCACAGGGGGCAGAGGCAACGCTGCCGAGCAGAGGAAGAAAGGAGCAAACCCAGACGTATGCACTGTCTATGACATGTACGCCTACCATGTCGCAAAGGACGCCAGGCACCTGGAGAAGGTCAGGAAGGAGTGCAAGACAGGCAAGCGCCTGTGCGGCGAGTGCAAGAAGGAGTGTTCTGAGCTCCTGACCAGGTTCCTGACAGAGCACCAGAAGAAGAGGGAGAAAGCGAAGAAGATTGTGGGCAAGTTCCTGAAGTGATAATTATGGCAATAACATCATTCGAGGAGTTCAAGAGCGACCTGGGAGCCCTCAGGCAGGAGATACACTCCAAGGCAGACGACCTTGACGTGAAGATAGTCGCAGCCTGGGCGGACAAGCTGGCGATAATGCTTGAGGACATAGCCGGCAGCATGGCCCTCCTGGAGCAAAGGGTCGACGTCCTTTCAGACAAGAAGTGAACCAATGGCATTGAAACACCTGCAGAAGGAGATCCTGGAGAACAAGAAAGCCAGGGGCTTCAACACGGATGACATAGGAAGGGAGATAGTCCTGATGACAGAGGAGCTGGGCGAGCTTGCCAGGGGCTTCAAGAACAAGGACAAGGAAGCCATGGTGGACGCTGTGGGTGACCTGATGGTCTACTGCCTGGGCCTCTGCGAGATGATGGGCATAGACTCCCAGGAGCTCCTGGGCAAGATAGTCAAGAACAACAAGACCAGGGAGCACACCGGGCACTTATGAACTCTTTTTAAGCTCCCCGAGACAATTCCTCTATAAGCGGGGGTTCCCGAGCGGTCAAAGGGGCAGGTGCTATGCTTGCTGCAAACAAGCAAGGCTGCCAAACTTAAGGTCACTTAAGTGTATCGAGTTCCGGAAGGAACGATGATAGGATATCCTGTGGCTTAGTGCCTTCGAGAGTTCAAATCTCTCCCCCCGCATTCATTCTCTCAGAAGGGCCAGAACCGAGAATCGAACTCGGATCGACAGGACCACAACCTGACGTGCTAACCGTTACACCATTCTGGCCACGATATGCTTTATTTAATTCAATGCTTTAATTAAAAAGATGCACACGCCTGACGACCTTGCGAAGAAGGTGAAGCACCTCATAAACAGCGGCCTCAAGAAGACTGTAGACAAGAAGATATGGGAATTCGAGGAGCTTGGCCAGAAAGGGAATAATGAATGGTTCTCTGAGCTTTGCTTCTGTATACTCACAGCGAACTGTTCTGCCAAGTCCTGCATCAAGATACAGGAAGTGGTAGGGGTCGAAGGCTTCCTCAGGGATTCAGAGGACAAGCTGACAGCCAGGCTTAAGGGCCTTGGCCACAGGTTCCCGAATACCAGGGTCAAGTACATAATGGATGCCAGGAAGCACTGGGATGTGAAAGATATCATAAAGGAGAGGAACTCCAGAAGCGCAAGAAGGTGGCTGATAGAGCACATCAAGGGCATTGGCTGGAAGGAGTCCAGCCACTTCCTCCGGAACGTCGGCTACAAGGACGTTGCGATAATAGACCGCCATATCCTCTGGCTGATGGACGAGTACGGCCTGATAGAGCGCGTGCCCAAGAGCGTGAACAGGCGCTTCTACCTGGAGTGCGAGCAGAAGCTCGAGAAGCTCGCTGAGAAGGTCGGCCTCACCCTGGCAGAGCTGGACCTCTACCTCTGGTGGATGAAGACAGGGAAGGTACTGAAATAAGGGAAAAGAAGAAGCACATAGTGCACATATCCGCCATGGTTGTGCGGGAGGACAACAAGTTCCTTATTATCAGGCGCCACGAGAAGGAAGTCGCCTATCCGAACATGTGGACAGTGCCTGGAGGGAAGGCAGAGGATGACGAGGGAGTGATAGAGGTCCTGAAAAGGGAAGTGAAGGAGGAGACAGGGCTGGAGATAAAGCCGAAGTTCGACTTCCTCTGGGACTATGCCTTCAGGAGGCCTGACGGCCACTCTGTGAAGGGGTTCTGCTTCAGGGTCTGGCCCACCACAGACAAGGTCAAGCTGGAGTCTGGAAGGGAGAAGTACGCCTGGATATCCACAGAAGACCTGGACAAGTACGAGTTCGCGGAGGGCGTCAAGGAGAAGATAAAAGCCACTAAATGGAAGTGGCTGGAGCGCCCAGGAGAAGGCAAAAAATAGGCTATTTTTGGCTCAAAACAGCATCAAGAGGCTTAGCGAAAGCCTTAAATACCCCCCTTCCTATCATTATATAGTGTCACTAAGTAGTAGTGATGTAAGGAGATATAATATGAAAAGAAACAATTTCCATCTGGTGGACGCCCCTGAATTCGACGAGGCAAGCGTGGAGTTCGATGCCATGTACGGCGGCAACGCAGAAAGGATAGAGCACCTGAGAATGACAGGCAGACTTGAAGGCTGCGCAGTGACAGGTGTGCCGATAAAGTACGTCGAAAGGGAATCCCAGAAGGTCCTGTACGGGGATGAGTGATTCAATTATAACATGCAAGAGAGAATAGGTGATTATATGTCATTGATACATATGGACGACAGAAAGATGAGAGAGCTGGAGAAGGGACAAGAGGTAAGGCTGGCCTTCTCCCTCCGAGGCAGAGAATACGGGATGGACGAAGAAATCTCTATACAAAAGGTGAGGTACGAGGGCATTGAAGGTGACGCATTCATCTTTGTCGGTCATGGTGGCGAGAGAATGGCCATGCCCATGGACGGGCTGATGAAGCAGTATGTTGTGAGTTTTCCTGCTGACTTCTCCATTGACGACCCTGAACCCGCTGACCTGAATGCTGGGAACGATTTGGATTTCGAGAGGAAGAAGCAGGAGATAATCCAGAGACTGGA
>DAOVIL010000015.1 GCA_030673725.1 Candidatus Aenigmatarchaeota archaeon
AGAACAGCTACCTCATGCTGGGCCAGGACATACTTGAAGGCAAGTATCATGAAGGCATGGGGGACCGTGCCCCAATGCTGCCCCTGATAATATCAGGGTTCTATGCGATGGGCCTGGACCCGTTCGGCGTGAAGTTCATAGTGCCGCTCCTCATAGGTGCACTCTTCCTTTTTTCGGTCTTCATGCTAGGGAAGGGGCTCTGCAAGAGGCCATTTATCCCTCTCTTAGTAGTGCTATCGTTCCCATTCTTCTGGAAATGGGTGCCCTTCGTCCTGGTTGATGTCCTCCTCGGGGTTTTTGCATCACTTTCTGCGCTGTACCTCTACAAGGGGATAAAAGACGATGAGAGGTACATAACATATTCGATGCTTTTCCTAGCATTGGCTATGCTCACGAAAGTGTCTGCCATAGTGCTGGTCGTCGCATTCATCATCTACCTCTTCATGACGAAGAGGATGTCAGTGCTTATGCACAAGCCCTTCATCAAGGGGCTGATAATAATACTGCTCATAGTGGTTCCGGCGGCAGTGCTCACCAGCATGGCCTCGGGCACGACGGGGTTCCACACACAGTTCATGTCAATGGATTACTTCAGGGTTCCGTATTATTACTTCCTCAATTTCGCCATGGTGCCCTGGTCACTGTTGTTCCTCTTCGGGGTATACAATATCCTGAAGGACAAATCTATTGAGAACGGCCACACATTCTCTCTCCTGGTATTCCTGGTGGGGTTTGCGTTCTTCAGCATGCTGCTCTGGAAGGAGATGCGCTTCCTCCTGTTCGTGATACCGTTCTTTGCCATAACAGTAGAACGCTCCCTGGTGTCGTTCAAGAAGGTGCATGCATACGCAGTGCTTTCCGTGTTCTTCATAGCAGGCATTGTCCTTTCAATGCTCCTGCTCAGCACAGTCTCCTATGTCTCGTGGGGAGGCGATGAACTGACCAGAGATCTGATCTCCCTCCAGGAGGGTTCTACAATAGCAGTTGATTCTATATTCCTCTACAATAAGGCGCTTACAGAAAGGGCCATATACATACCAGCCAACGCTACACCAGAATGGATCAGGGCAAGCGGGGCGGAATATCTCTCCCTGTCATTGTACGGAGAGATTGGAAGGAATCCTGACATGAGCTATTACAAACCCAAGATTGGCCCCATAGACGCATCCCTCATTGAGAGCGGAAACCCAAAGATGATATTAAGCTGGTGGCCGGGATATAAGTTCAGCAGCCCGCTTTATGAATGGGCAGAATCGAGTCTCAGTGTCCACAGGAGGATACAGTGGGAAGGCCAGGACGTCTTCGTGATATATGAGGTAATCTAGGACTTCAAATCCTTGAAATATTCTATCGTCTTTCTGAGGCCCTCGTCCAACAGTACTTTGGGCTCCCAGCCAAGGACTTCCTTTGCCTTGGTTATGTCAGGTCTTCTCTTCTCAGGGTCATCCTCTGGAAGGTCCTTGAAAACTAGTTCAGAGCTGTTTCCTGTTATCTCCTTTACCTTTTCGGCTAGCTCCAGCATGGTGAATTCTCCTGGATTGCCTATGTTGAACACATCTCCGCTTATGCCTTCCTTGAACATGAGCTTCAGAAGGCCGTCAACCTCGTCCTCAACGAAGCAGAAGCTCCTGGTCTGCTTTCCGTCGCCATATATCGTGAGCGGCTTGCCTTCAAGCGCCTGGGTTATGAAGTTCGGCACGACCCTTCCGTCATCCTTCCTCATGTTGGGGCCGTATGTGTTGAATATCCTGGCTATCCTTACGTCTACACCGAATTTGTTGTAGAACGCCATGCACAGGGCCTCTGAGAACCTCTTGCTCTCATCATAGCAGCTCCTCTCGCCCCTGGGATTAACATTGCCCCAGTAAGTCTCCTTTTGGGGATGTTCTTTGGGGTCACCGTATACCTCTGATGTTGAGGCTTCAAGGAACCTGGCGCCTTTCTCCTTGGCTATATTGAGTAGGTTATGCGTGCCCCTTGAGTTAGTGATGAGTATGTCCAGAGGGAACTTTGAGAAGTCGATGGGGCTTGCCCTGGAGGCCAGGTTGAAGATGTAGTCTACTGGGCCGTCTATTGCCAGTTTCTCCTTTATGTCATGCTCCAGGAACTTGAAATCCGGGTTGTCCATCAGGTCCTTTATGTTGTCCTTGCTGCCTGTACAGAGATTGTCAACACAGATTACCTTGTATCCGTCCTTCAGCAGCCTTCTTACCATGTGGGAGCCTATGAAACCAGCTCCACCAGCAACCAGGCATGTTTTCTTTTCGCTCATATCAACCCCTAAATGATTTTGACCTATCCATTAGTTTCTCTCTTTCCTTTATATGGTTTTCCATATCCACCTTCTCTATCATCTCTTTCTCCACATTGAAGACCGTCCTCCACTTCCCTATGTCCAGGTATTTGCCGTCCAGGACAACCCCGCATATCTTCTTCCCACTCTTCAGGGCGAGGGCCATGGCGTCTGTTATCTGTATCTCGTTCTTGGCGCCAGGGGACGTCTTCTCTATGAAGTCGAATATCTCAGGCTCGAATACGTAGCCTCCGCAGAGCGCATAGAAGCCGCCGTTGCCGTTCTTGTACTCTTCTGCCTGTTCTGGGGCGGGCTTCTCTATCATCTTCTCTATCTCGCCGCAGCCGCCATCTATGTTCTTGAACTTCACGATGCCGTATCCCTTTGCGCTATCGACCTTGAACAGCAGCACTGTCGCGATGGGCTTGTCCTTCTTGTGCAGCTCTATCAGCCTCTTTATCTCGCTCTTGGGCTCTATGAAGGAGTCGCCCAGCAGGACCGTGAAGGTGCTCTTTATCCAGTCCTTGCCCTGGAGGATTGCATGACCAAGGCCGCCCCTTTCCATCTGGTAGATGTAGGCGACGTTTACCCCGAAGAGGGAGCCGTCACCTATGTAATCCATCAGGGAACCCTTCTGGTAGCCCACTACCATGAATATCTTCTTTATGCCCCCTTCCTTCAGGTTCTCTACACAGTGCTCTATCACTGCTTTGCCCATTATGGGGTACATCTCCTTCGGGACCGCCCTTGAGAACGGGTAAAGCCTTGTTCCCCCGCCGGCAGCGGGCACCAATCCTACTATATTGTCTTCCATGATATCACCAGCACACCCCTTCAAACTCCTTTACCTTTTCTTTTCTGAGTATTCTTCTCCCTTCAAGTATGAGCCTGTTGCTCATGGATTCGAAGTCCTTGTCTGAGAGGTCGAACTCCTTCCAGTCAGTGAGTATCAGGCACACTTCCGAGCCTTCTATGGCCTCGGCCGCATTGCTGCAATATGTTATGTCCGGGAACTCCTTCCTGAAATTGTCCATTGCCTTCGGGTCATATGCCTTGACCTTTGCTCCTGCCTTCACCAAGGCGTCCACTATCTTCAGAGCGGGCGCCTCCCTGATGTCGTCTGTCTCGGCCTTGAATGCCAGACCAAGGATTGCGATGGTCTTCCCTGAGATGTCAGGCATCTTCCTCTTCAGCAGCTCGAATATCTGCAGCGGCTGCTCATTGTTCATCTTGATTACGTGGTCCAGTATGACGGGCTCGTATCCGCTCTCCCTGGACTTGGCTATCAGGGCCTTGACGTCCTTCGGGAAGCATGAGCCTCCGAAACCTATCCCTGAACGGAGGAACTTGTCGCCTATCCTCTTGTCGTGCCCTATGCCATTTGCCACTTCGTTGGTGTCTATACCAAGGCGCTTGCAGAGGTTCCCTATCTCGTTTATCATGCCTATCTTTGCCGCCAGGAAAGCGTTTGCGGCATACTTTATCATCTCCGCTGTCCTCAGAGTGGTCATTATTATCGGCGCGTTGAATGCCTCGTACAGCTTGTGCACCCGGCTTCCGGATTTCTCGTCGAGCTGGCCTATCACCACCCTGTCGGGGTTCAGGAAATCCTCCAGCGCCATCCCTTCCTTCAGGAATTCCGGGTTCATGCACACGCCAAACCCCTCGCCTGCTTTCTTCCCTGAAGCCTTTTCCAGGGCAGGCAGGGCGACCTTCTCTGTCGTTTCCGGGACAACAGTGGACTTCACGACGACGACATGGTAGCCTCCCTTTTCCTTCAGGACGTTCCCTATGTCCAGGGATGCCTGCTCTATGTACTTCAGGTCTATGGAGCCGTCTTCCCATGACGGCGTCCCGACGCTTATGAAAGTCACGTCAGAATTCATGACGGCGTCCTTTATGTCCGCAGTGGCCCTGATCCTCTTCTCATCAAGGTTCTTCTTCAGCATCTCTTCCAGGCCCTGCTCGTAGATGGGAGGTATCCCACTGTTTATCTTGTCCACCTTTTCCTTGTCTATGTCTACGCATATGACGTCGTTTCCCTTTGAAGCAAAGCCTACGCCGGTGCACAAACCGACATATCCCGTGCCCACAATTGATATTTTCATGAGTTGCCTCTGGATTATAACCAGAACCATGTATTTAAAAACATATACCCAAATGCATTCACTTCCTGGCGTAAACGACAAAGCCGCAAGGGAACCTCGTGTTCTTTGAGCCTATCCTGGCAAAGATGGGGTTGAACAGGTTCAGGATTATCTGGGTCTTACCGCTGTTTATAATCTGCCAGATTGACTGCAGCATGTTACCGTGATGATGGACCTCGGCCTTTTTGAACTTCCTGAAGAGGTGATTGAGGGAGTCCCAGGTGAACCTGTAGTAGTCCTCAGGGTCTGGGTGGTACGGATAGATGAACCTCGTGGACAGGATACACACTCCCCCTGGCTTGAGGATCCTGTGTATCTCATCAACTGCCTTCTGTGGGTCATAAAGATGCTCCAGCACCTCGGTCGCTATGACAGTGTCAAAATATGACGATTTCCATTTGATTTTGTGCAGGTCGCAGCAGATATCCGGCTTGCTCTTCTTGTCTATATCCAGCCTCTTGTATTCTGTGCAGGGGATGAGCTTCCTGTAAGGCGAATGCTTTGAGCCGACGTCCATCACTATTCCGGGCTTGAGCCTCTTGAATTGCCTTTCCAGCTCGAAGTCAAGGCCTATCCTGGTGACGGAACGGATTCTCAAAGTGGGGAACGACCTGATGAGTCTTTTCATAAGTGATTCAATTTATATGCTGGGGACAGAGTTTAAAAACATTCAAATCCGGCTGGCTGGCAGCACCATAAAAGGCAAAATCTGGGTAAAGCTATTTAAATGATTTTAAGCAATGCTGGATATATGAAAACGGCATTTTCAAAAATAGGTGATAGCATGAGGATAACGATACTTGTCTCGGGCCTGCCTCCCCACTATGTCGGGGGCACAGAGACCCAGACAGACAACATGATGAGGCACCTGTCCAAAAGGGGGCATGAAGTGACTGTAGTCTCACGCTCTGTCGGCGATGCGCCAAAGAAGGAGAAAAGGTACGGGGTGCTCATAAAGAGAGTAAGGTGCCTTAACCTTCCTGCGCTCAGGCTGGCATCGCACGTGATATCTTCATTGTGGGCTTTGAAGGGGCTGAGGAAGGACACTGATGTCCTCCAGTGCATGATGATAAGGCCGAACGGTTTCATAGGCGCGCTGGCGAAGAAGCTCTTCGGGTACAGGTATGTGACGTGGCTGAGGAGCGAATACAAGTATTTCGGGAGGGCCAGCGGAATCCCGGCATGGATGGCAAAATATGCCCTCAGGAATTCTGACCTGATTCTCACGCAGAGCCCCATCATAAGGGACGAGGTCCTTGAGGACTTCCCGAAGAAGAAAGTAATAGCCATACCGAATGGTATAGATCTGCCCAAGATCAGGGCCAAGGGGAACAAAATCGTGTTCGTTGGGAACCTCACTGTAAGGAAGGGTGTGGAATACCTCCTCATGGCCCTGCACCAGCTGAAGGCCGAGGGCATCAGGCTCCCGGAGGCCATACTGGTAGGTGACGGGCCAGAAAGGCCCAAGCTTGAGAAGGTAGCCAAGGGGCTGAAGGTGAGGTTCGTCGGAAGGAAGATGCCGAACGAGGTGAAGGAATACCTGAAAGACGGCATGATATTCGTCCTGCCGTCAAGGATAGGAAGGGGTGAGGGCATGCCCAATGTCATACTGGAGGCCATGTCCATGGGGCTGCCCGTGATATCCACAAGGATTGCAGGCATACCGGACATGATAAAGCCCGGCTACACAGGGTTCCTTGCAAAGCCCAGCAATTCTGAAGAATTGGCAAAGTATCTCAGAGAGCTCATAACGGATGTGCGCCTCAGGAAGAGGATGAGCGAAAACTGCCTGAAAGAGATCAAGAAATATGAGTGGGAGGCAGTGATGCCCCAGTTGGAGAGGATATACGAGAAGAACATCCTGAAAGTGTAATAAATTGGGGAAAAGTATAAAGAGCCCTCTTTTAAATTTCACTAATACACTAATCAATATTCGGTCAGGTCTGATATGACAACGTTCCTCGTCACAGGATGCGCAGGCTTCATCGGCTCTCATATAGCAGAAAGATTGCTGCTTGATGGCAAGCAGGTCGTCGGCATCGACAATTTCGACCCCTACTACTCGGTAGAGCTGAAGAGGAGGAACATAGAGATACTCAAGAAGCACGGCAACTTCAAGTTCTTCGAGGCGTCAATACTGGATGACGATGCGCTGAAGAAGATACAGGAGATTGGGATTGATGCCATAAGCCACCAGGCAGGCCAGGGCGGGGTAAGGGACTCCATCAAGAACCCCCTGAAGTACATAAACGTCAACACCGTGGCGACGGTACGCCTCCTGAAGAAGTTCCCGGATGTCAAGAAATTTGTCCTGGCTTCCTCATCATCAGTATACGGGGAGGTGCCAAAGGAGAGGCTTCCTGTAAGAGAGGATATGATACCCAGGCCCATAGCACCTTATGGCCTCTCAAAGCTCCATGCAGAGCAGTGGTGCCAGATGTTCTCTGATGTATACGGCATGAAGACCTCCATTCTCAGATACTTCACGGTCTACGGCCCGCGGCAGAGGCCGGACGAGGCCATATGCAAATTCACGGGCAAGATTCTCAGGGACGAGCCCATTGAGATATATGGTGATGGGGAACAGAGCAGGGACTTCACGTTCGTGGATGATATCGTGAGCGCAAACCTGTCCGCAATAGAGAAGGGCAGCGGTATTCTCAACATAGGGGGAGGCAGCAGCATAACAGTGAACCGCCTCGTGGAGATGTTATCAGATGCCATAGGCAAGAAGCCTGAGATAAGGCATATAGGGAAGCAGCCCGGGGACGTCTCTGACACGCTGGCAGACATAACAAAAGCCAGGGAGAAGATCGGGTTTGAGCCCGCGACCAAGATAGAGGACGGCATCGTGAAGTTTGTTGAGTGGTATAAGAAGGTGTTTAATTTTTCTTGACCTTTCATGTTAGCATCTTGTAAGGTGTTGGAGCGCTATGTGCGGCATATCAGGGTTCAATTTTGAAGACAAGAGCCTGCTCAAGTCAATGATGGTATCCCTCAGCCACAGGGGACCTGATGACAGCGGGACATTCACAGACAGGAATGTATCGCTTGGCCACAACAGGCTATCCATAATAGACCTGTCAGAGAAGGCCAGGCAGCCGATGGAGAGCGAAGACGGCAGCATGGTGATGGTCTGCAATGGTGAGATATACAACTTCAGGGAGCTCAGGAAGGAGCTGGAGAAGGAGAGTCATAGGTTCTCGTCCGACTCTGATTCCGAGGTCATAGTGCATGCGTATGAGGAATGGGGCCCCAAGTTCCTGGACAGGCTCAGGGGGGTATTCGCGCTGGCGGTGTATGACCGGAAGAGGGGACTGCTGGTTGTGGCAAGGGACAGGCTTGGCGTGAAGCCGCTCTACTACCACTTCGATGACAGCAAGTTCATCTTTGCGTCAGAGATAAAGGCCATCCTGGAGTACAGGAAGTTCCCCCTGGACAAGGAGAGCCTAGATGACTTCTTCACGTTCCAGTATGTGCTGGCACCCAAGACGCTCTTCGGGGGCGTCAGGAAACTGAGGCCGGCAGAGGCGTTGCTGCTGGACCTGAATACCAGAAAGCTGTCCAGCAGCATATACTGGAGGCCGAACACCTCTCTGATGGAGGTCAGCGAAAAGCAGCTCGCGGGTGAGCTGGAGAAGCTGATAAAGGAATCCGTTGACATGAGGATGGTCAGCGATGTGCCGCTTGGCATATACCTGTCAGGGGGCCTGGACTCGAGCTACATAACCGCGCTCGCGTCCGAGAACAGGAAGGACCTCAGGACATTCACCGTCGGGTTCGGGCACCACACAGACGAGACTAAGTACGCAAGGATGGTC
>DAOVIL010000031.1 GCA_030673725.1 Candidatus Aenigmatarchaeota archaeon
AAGAAAGGTGGAGCACTGTGGAGTGCTGCAGCCTGACCCTCTTCTCCAGGCAGACTGTCTTTGACTGGCATTTTGCCGGGGGCAGGAGACCCCATATCGAGACAGAACCGAGACAGATTGTGCCTGTGCTCGCAAACTTCTATCTGAAAGACGGGAAGCCTGTCGATACTGGGGTCGATGGGGGCATAGTGACAGAGGCGCTCCATATACCAGGAGACGAGGCAAAGCTGTTCAGCAACAAGGGTTTCGATGAGAAGAGGTTCCTCTACAAGGAAGGGACAAAAGAAGTGAAGGGAAAGGAACCCGAGAAGATACTGATACCCAGGTTCGCTGTCGAGATGGAGGATAAATAGACTCCATCCAATTCTGAAGCATGATGCTGCAGGACATCCTGGGGAAGCTGAAATGGTCCGGGGAACTGAAGGAATGCGAGATAATCATAAGGCACAGGGGAGCTCCCAATGATGAGCTTGCGATATCAGGCGACAAGGTGACCGAGATAAAGAGGAGCTACTTCTCCTACCAAGGCGAGGAGGAGGTCACAATACCGATGCACAGGATACTTGAGGTAAGGAAGGGTCTGAAGACATTATGGCAGAAGCAAAGCGCGAAGTAGAGAGGTTCTGGGCGAAAAGGGGCGAGAACTCCCTGAGGGAATGGAAGAGGGTGAGGAACCCCCTCAGGGTCGCCAGGAACTTTCTGCTCATCTGGACTGCCAAGTATGCGCCGTCGCTCAGGACGAAGAGAGTGCTGTATAGGCTCTCCGGGATGAAGGTCGGGAAAGGTGTGTCTGTCGGGATTGGGGCTGTCTTTGACCTGTTCTTCCCGGAGATGATAGAGATAGGGGACAACACAATCATAGGCTATGAGACGCTTGTGCTCTCGCATGAGTTCCTTCAGAAGGAGTGGAGGAAGGGCCCTGTCAGGATAGGGAAGGATGTCATGATAGGCGCCAGATCACTCATCATGCCCGGGGTGAAGATAGGCGATGGCGCGAAAGTGGCAAGCTACTCCCTTGTCAACAGGGATGTGGAACCCGGAGAATTTGTCGGTGGCATTCCTATCAGGAAGCTCTCATAGGACAAAGCAATCCACTATCAGTCCTTTTTCTGCGGGGCGGCTCTGGAAGCCGACGTTCCTGAACTTCTGTATGACCCACATGTTGGTCTTGGCGTGCATGGTGACCTCTGGCACGAGTATCGAGGATGTCCCTGGGGCGAAGGCCATCATGGGAAGTATCTGGTCTGAAAGGTGGGGGTCGACTGCTGTACCGCTCTTCAGTGCGCTGAGCAGCTTTGTGGCCGCTTCCTTCCCCACCTTCTCGGAAGGCTTGCCCCTCTCGCCCAGGCCGTCAGAGCCTATTACTGAGCCGTCTGACATCTTTGCCCAGAGGGTTATTCCTGAACCAGGGCATACTGAATCAACATAATGTGGGGTTATCTTTCCCTTCAGCCCCTTCTGCTTCAGGACTGTTGCAGCTGCCTGGGCCTGGCGTTCAGCTACCTGGGCCTTCTGCAGGTGGGTGCTTGCGATTGACATCCCTTCTATCTCCTTCACCTTGCCCACCTTCAGGAGCTTGAGCGGCTTCAGGTCCCTGAAGGGCTGTATCGTCATTGTTACATCAGCCCCTCCCTTGGGGTAGAAGCCGTGTTTGTTTATCTTTATCTCAGCCTTGTAGCCCATCCTCTCCAGGATGGGAATCAGGACGTTCTGGGTATACGGGACAGGCGGGCTCCATTTGCCGAATGTGGCGCCTCCCTTTATGTTTATTGTGACCGGCTTGCCTGCCTGGGCTGCAGGAAGCTTCAGTGATTGGAAGATGAGTCCTATCGAGCCTGCTGTGGATATGGTTATCTCAAGGGGCTTCGGCTGCAGCTTCCCTGGACGGAAGAATATTTCTTTGGAGCCCAGGACAGCTCCCTTAAGCTCTCCGCCGCAAAGGGTTGCTATCGCCTTTATGCCCTCCAGGTGCTGTGTCTTGAGGCCAGGCTGTTTCCTGTTGGCCCTGATGTTGAATATGTGCAGCGGCTTGCCTGAGACTGCTGACATCGCGACAGCTGTCCTGATTATCTGGCCTCCCCCCTCCAGCCTGGAACCATCTATCTCAACTACTGGCATGCTTTATTTTTGTCTGCGGTCAATTATTAAACAATGCCTAGGTTCGTGATACATAAACACCATGCAAAACGTCTCCATTATGACTTAAGATTAGAGATGGCAGGAGTCCTGAAGAGCTGGGCTGTCCCGAAGGAGCCCCCGAAGGAAGCTGGCGTGAAGAGGCTGGCCATACGGGTGGAAGACCACAAGCTCTCGTACATAGACTTCGAGGGAATCATACCTGAAGGCATGTACGGGGCAGGCAAAGTGGAGATATGGGATAGCGGCACGTACAAGATGGTTGAGAGCAAGGCAGACAGGCTGGTCTTCGAGATGAAAGGGAAGAAGCTTAAAGGCACGTACTGCCTTGTGAAATTCCTGACAAAGGAGAAGAAGCCGGGGTGGCTGTTCTTCAGGAAATCTAAACCTGAATGACGTCGCCTGCCTTCGGCGCCTGGGCATCGAAGCCCTTCTCATTCAGCTCTTCTGCGAACTCCCCTGTCCTTTCGCCATGGACCAGGACTATCTTCTTGGGCTTCACCTTGTTGAAGAACTTCATGAGGTTCTGCTTGTCGCAGTGGTCAGAGAAGTCCAGGAACCTCACCTCCATCTTGGGCACTACGTCTGTCTCGTCCTGGACGAACCTGCCTGTGTCCAGGAGTTCCCTTCCTGGCGTGCCGTCCACCTGGTAGCCTGTCAGCAAGAGGGCATTCCTCTCGTCATTGTAGAGCTTCTTGATATAGTAGGTGACCGCACCTGCCTGCAGCATGCCTGCGGTGGAGATTATTATACAATCCCTCTTCAGGGCCTCCTTCCTCTGCCTGGAGCTCCTTACCTTTATGGCTTCCTTGAATGCCTTCCTGATCCCTTCAGGGTCCTTGAGGGATGCAGGATACCTCAGCATGGCCTCTGTGGCCCTTATGCCCATGCCGTCAAGGTACACGGGTATGCCCAACCCTGTGAGGTTGACCAGCATCTCCTGTGTCCTTCCCACAGCGAAGCAGGGGATTATCGCAGTCCCGCCCCTGTTCACCACATCCTTCACGTGCCCCCTCAGGCCGTTGGCAAGTATGACCCTGTCGGGATGGTCCTTGTAGGAGTATGTGGACTCGGATATCAGGACATCTATGTTCTTGTAGCTGGTGTCAGCCCCAGGGCTTATCTCGGTCGGGATGAACTTTATGTCTCCTGTGAAGATTATCCTCTTCTTCCCGGTGTCAATTAATGTTGATGACGAGCCGGGTATGTGGCCGGCATTGTACATCGTCACCATGGATTTTCCTATGCTGATGGGCTGTTTGTATCCAAGCACCCTCTTGTGGGCATACATCATATCTATATGGCTTGCGGCGAATTTGGATACCAGGCCTTTCTTCTTCTGGACCTTTAATGAGTCCTTCAGAAGGATGTGGGACAGTTCGAACGTCTCGTTGGTTGCCCAAACGCCCTTCCTGTAACCGTTCTTGTAGAGGATAGGTATGTAACCGCTGTGGTCAAGGTGCGCATGGCTGAGGAAGACCGCATCAATCGGCACGTCAGGCTGCATCGGAGTCTCCATTGTCTGGACGTTCGTGCCGTAGTCAAGAAGTATGTTCTCCTTCCCTGTCTTGAGGAGTATTGCCTCCTTCCCTACCTCGTCGGCTCCGCCCAGGAATTTTATCTCTGTCATCTTTCTTCCAACTATTATAATACATTACCAAGTATATTATATATGGCTCGCTTCAGGTCTGGCTATTCTGGATTTACTGATTTGGGCTGCAGGCCCACAGGGAAAGACATCGTATGCTCTTTCTATGTCAAACCCTCCAAGGGGATATCCATCAGGGGGGCAGCTGAGAGAATAGCCGGTGAGAGCTCTGTCGGCACATGGACAGAGGTCGGCACGATGAACAAGGGCATACACGAGAAGGCTGCCAGGGTCTTCGAGATAAAGGGCAACTGGGTGAAGGTCGCGTATCCCGGGGTGCTGTTTGAGCCGGGCAACATGCCACAGATAATGAGCTCCATTGCCGGCAACATATTCGGCATGAAGGATGTGGAGAAGCTGAGGCTGCATGACGTGAAGTGGCCGAAGCACATCGTAAAGTCATTCAGGGGGCCGAGGTTCGGTGTGCAGGGCATAAGGAAGATGCTCAAGGTCCCGAAGAGGCCCCTTGTCGGTACGATAATCAAGCCCAAGTTAGGGCTCAGCCATAGGGAGCACGCCAAGGTCGCGTACGAGGCATGGGCAGGAGGATGTGATATAGTGAAGGATGACGAGAATCTCTCAAACCAGAGCTTCAACAGGTTCAATGACAGGATAAGGCTCACATTAAAGATGAGGGACAAGGCAGAGAAGGAGACAGGCGAGAAGAAGATATACATGCCAAACGTGACTGCAGAGACGAACGAGATGCTGAAGAGGGCAAGGTTCGTCAAGGCACAGGGCGGCAGGTACATCATGGTGGACATACTCACATGCGGCTGGTCTGGGCTGCAGACATTGAGGGACGCGGACCTGGGAATGGTGATGCATGCGCACAGGGCAGGGCACGCTGCGTTCACCAGGGGCATGCACGGGATAAGCATGCTTGTGGTGGCTGACATAGCGAGGCTGATAGGAGTGGACCAGCTCCACGTAGGGACTGTCGTGGGCAAGATGGAAGGCGGGAAGGAAGAGGTCATGGACCTCGTGGAAGAGATGGAGAAGGATTTCATACCGGACAAGCCGGGGAGGCACAAGCTGTCAGAGAGGTGGCATGGCGTTAAGCCCGTGTTTGCTGTATGCTCAGGCGGGCTGCACCCGGGCCACGTGCCCAAGCTCGTGAGGATGCTGGGCAAGGACATCATCATACAGATGGGCGGAGGCATACACGGCCATCCTGACGGGACAAGGGCTGGTGCAACCGCTGCCAGACAAGCAGTTGACGCTGTGCTCAGGGGCCAGAAACTGAAAGCTTACGCAAAGAGGCACAGCGAGCTTGCTAAGGCAATCCGAACCTGGGGAATCTGAAGCGGTTTTTTTATTGATTGGAATCAATATAGGTTATGAAACTTGCTATTCTGGGTCCGAGCAAATCCAAACTGGGCTACAGCACAGAAAGGCTGATTGAGGAGGCTGAGAAGGTCTTCAAGAAGGTGGACCATGTTCCTGTCATAGACGTTAAGCTGAAGGTCGGTAAGGAGATGGACGCTGTCTGGGGGAAGAAGAGCCTGAAGGATTATGATTACGTGCTCACCAGGATAGACTCGAACAGGGCGCAGATAGGATACCCTGTGGTCAGGATACTGGACCAGATGGGAGTCAATAAACCCTACAACGCAGAGTCCATCATAATAGCACATAACAAGTTCATAACGCTGGAGAAGCTCGTGGAGAGAGGCATAAAGGTGCCGGAGACCTACCTTACAGGCTCCAGGAAGTCCGCCAAGGAGATAATAGACAGGCACAAGCTGCCCATCGTCCTCAAGCTGCTCTCAGGCTTCGGGGGGCTTGGGGTCATGTTCATGGAGACCAGGGAGGCTGCGCTTTCAGCCATAGAGACGATGAAGACGCTCAAGCAGGAGATATGCATAGAGGAATTCATCAAGAACCCGGGGGAGGATGTGAGGGGCATAGTGGCAGGCGACGAGATAATAGCCTCATTCAAGAGGATAGCTGCCAAAGGTGAGAAGAGGGCCAACGTCAAGAGCGGTGGAAGGGCAGTCGTCTATAACCTTCCTGAAGAGACAAAGGAGCTGGCGATAAAGGCCGCCAAGGCCATTGGCGCTGACATATGCGCAGTCGATATGATAGAGGGTGACAAGACCTACGTTATCGAGGTAAACATCAATCCCGGGCTTAAGGGGATAGAGGCTGCCACAAACATAAACGTCGCCCAGAGAATAATAGAGCACGTCAAGAAGAGGGCAGAGGAAGCTAAATCCTAGTTGCCTCTTCTGGCGTGATTATCGGCTTCTTGAACATGGAGGTGTCCTCTGTTATCCTTGGGCAGGCGCAGTTCACAAGGCAGTCCAGGTTGAGGCCAAGGAGCTTCTCTGGGGTGACCTGGTCTGCCACCAGTATCCAGGCCTTCTTTCCTTTCTCTTCCAATGCTTTTTTAGCCTGCTCTGCCTGCTTGAGGTGCATCTGGCCTGCCTTTGTGGAGACGAGTATGCCGAAGTTATTAGAGAGTGAGGCCTTTGCCAGGTTGGCTGCGCGTATCTTCTGGTGCTTGAACCTCTCCCCTGAGAGGTCTTCCAGTTCGCCTGACTCCTTGTCCAGGAACAGGATTGGCTTCTCGGTCTTCTCAGCTAGGCCCAGGGGGTGGAAGAGACCTGAACCCATGAAGAGGAAGCATTCCACCTTATCCTCTATGGATAGGGCAGCTGAGTGGTCGCAGCCGAGTATCTGACCTGGGTGCATTGCTGCAGAAGGCTGGCCTATATGGATGGTCTTGCCTTTCCCTTCCAGGAAGACCTTGGCCCTTTCCAGGGAATCTATGTGCTGGACAGTGGTTATCAGGCCTATGGATTTGTAAGGTAACTGGCTCAGGTGCTTCTCCAGCAGGG
>DAOVIL010000039.1 GCA_030673725.1 Candidatus Aenigmatarchaeota archaeon
CGAAGACATCTCAGTCTCTGTCACTGCCTTCGACAAGGCCAGTGAGACGGTCACCCTGTCCAGGACCACGATTGCCCCAACCACAGGCGTTCCTGGCGCCCCCCAGTCCACATACAAAAAGGACGACACTGTATGGCTCTTCCACAACAACAGGGCGGTGAATGGGGTTGTCCAATCGGACCCCCTATGGGACGGTCAGACGCACCTGCATTCGATAAGGGTGACCGAATCAGAAGACAACTCTGTAACAGGCTTCCTGAATAACGTGAAGACGGAAGAGATAGAGGGCGCCGGGGACTACCCGGGCAGCGCAGCCCTCGCGCCGCCGACCTCACTTGTAACGTCATACAGCCCAGTCACAGATAAATTGAGCTTCCAGTGGAACCCATCACCGACTGACCAAGAACACTTCGATGGCTTCAGGTTATATTATGACTCAACGAACTACTGGACTATAGCAAAGGACAAGACATCGCATACTGTGACCAACCCTGACGCAAAGTCATACACTTTCAAGTTATATTCATACAGGGGCGACTATGAATCCATTGGACGCCAGATGGAGGAGCGCATAATCCTCCCAGCGCCGGCGAGCGTGAACGCCGTGCATGACGTGTCAACTCCGCCCAAGGGCTACATACTCCTGACTTGGAGTGCTGTGCCGAACAGGTATAGATACGACATTAGCTGGACTGGGCCTCCAGGTCCAGGTAGTCCTGACCCCACGATGGGCTTCCCCACTAACATAAATGCGGAAAGTTATGCATTCGTGCCCCAGTATTTCGGCACGTACACGTTCAAGATATACGCATCAACGGCAGCTAATGAGCCTGGTAAGCCCGTTGTAATCTCAGTCAACTGCTTGGATGCGGGCAGCGGCACTTTCAACTGCGTGAAGCAGTGATTTTTATTCTGGCTGAACCAATACTATAACATGCGTTTAGCGCTTGCTGTTGCTCTGGTCTGCATTGCCATACTGGCTGCCCCAGCTGCAGCCCTTCCTTCCAGCATGTATATGTCAGTTCCCAATGAGACCATAAAATGCTTCGACATAACCCTTCCGGACGACACCGGCGCCATACTGAAGGGTGAGGCAGAGTACAGGCTCCAGATGGACCCGCCACCTTATGACACCTGGTCCGACCTCTCAGACCAGATAGTCAGGACAGACGAGAACAACACTGTGGTGATACCTGTCTGCTTCCGCTCCTTCGGAAGGGAGATAGGCACATGCGGCAAGCCCTTCTCCCTGAGCATATCCTCTGACAGGACCCCCACCAGGACAGTGGTGGGAGGGGTATGCGTGTCCACATACCATGATGTGGACTCAGGGCCTAGCCTGAAGAAAGGCGAGAGCGCAAACAAGGGCCTTAACGACAACAATGACGTCATCTCCATGGCATTCAAAAAGCCGCTCCAGTACGCGCTTCCAGGGAGCCAGGCAACATTTACCCTTCAGCTCCAGTCCCATGCCACCACGACTGTCGACATCACTGTGGATTCCAATACCACTGTCTCCCCTGTCAGGTCAAGCCTGACCACAAGCAAGGCGGCCCCAAAGAGGACGCTCACGCTTACAGTCACTGCCCCGGAAGAGGCTGGGGAGTATGTGATAGATGTGGCAGGTAAGGTAAAGAGATGCACAGGAACCCACTGCATGAAACATGCATCAACCACCCTTGTCGTGCAGGACACCCTACCGGAAGAAGGGGGATTCATGTTATTAGTCTTCCCTCCCAACCTCAACTTGAAAGATCTGGAGCCTGTGCTTTACGAGGTCACTGTGTTCAACAATGGGCCTCCAGGAAGCTTCTCCATCACTGCAGACTTCCCGGACGGGCTTGAGACGAACTTCGTGCCAGAGACTTTGGATGTGGAAAGCGGTGGGGACAAATCAGTGATACTGACAGTGACGCCCAAGAAGGTTTCCACTCTCTACGAGATGGAGTTCACTGTGGAGAAGGACGGCATGAAGAAGGCAGCCACAGCCTACCTCTCCACCAATGAGCTGCTGACAGACGCCTTTAGGGAGGCTGACGGGGTGAAGGTACTGGGAGACAGCAGCGTGGACAAGGATGTAGACGAATCCCTGGAGGGCTTCTTCGAGAGGTACCAGAGCAGGGAGTACGGGGATGAATTAGAGACCTATGGGGATTTGAAGGCCAGCCTGGCCAACGCCAGGGAGAAGGCCACAACAGCCCAGCAGCCTACTGACATTACACCCACCCCGCCAGGGCCGGGAGTCCCAAGTGGGGGAATAGACCTCACGCTTATAATAATCATAATAGTCATCGTGGCAGGGGTTGCGATAGCCGCCTTCTTCCTCCTAAAGAAGAAAGGTGGCGGAAAGGAAGAGGCAAAGATACCTGAGCTTGAGCGGGTTTAATTCTTAGAAGTTGTAGACTGGAAGAGGCAAAGGTTTCAGTATTCCTCTTCAAGCTCCTTCTCGAGCTCTTTTTTGCCCTTTTTCACCTTGGTGAAGTAGAACCACCCTGCGACAGCCATTATGGCTATCAGGGCGACTATCAGTATTATGGGCACTGTCATGTCCCCTCCTGCAGGCGCGGCTGGTGTGCTTGGCGTCGGGGCCAGTGCAGCTGCGGCAGCCACTGATGAAAGGGCAGCTATCCTGCCCCTGGCGCCCTCAAGCTCCCTCTTGGCGAGCTCATAGCTGCCTGCATCGAAGTCGCTCTCTGCGCTGTCAAGCCTGGATGTTATGTCGTCTATCAAGCTTGATATAATCGGGTCTGCCTCCTGGGCGGCTGTCAGGCTGAGCTCTGCTGACTCCAGCTCATCCTTTGCGTCCTCTATCTGGGAGCTCATGTCATCCTCTATGTCCAGGCCCACAACTATGGTAGCCGGGCCTGCTGTGCTGGTTATCTTGACAGCTCCTGTGTAGACGCCGCTGACTGTGGGAGTGACAGTAACCGTGGCTGTCCCTGTGCCTGCAGCCATAACTGTGGAGGGCAGCTCCACTGTCGCTATCGTGGATATCGCGCCGCTGAGCGTATAGCCCAGGCTTGTCGCATCAGAATCTGCGTCATTAGTGATTGTGAAAGTCCTGCTCAGCTCCTCTCCAGCCACCCCGCTGGCTGTCCAGATGGCTGGAGCCACTGTCAGCTCCTCTCCTGCGGCGACTGTCGGGCATGTTACTGCGCCACCATCTATCAGGGACACCCTTATCTGGAAAGGAAAGGTTCCCAGGACAGTACTGCCTGACTTTATCTCAGCGTCACCATTCAGCCTAAGGTCTGTCTGGGAGCCCGCAAACTTTACTGTGAAGAATGTGCTCTCATTCGTGCCAAGGTTGTCCTTGTCCAGCACTATGTCCAGGTAAGTGTCCAGAGCATCCGGGATGCTGACAGTCAGGTTGGTCACAGACCCTCCCAGGTTGCTGAGCTTGAAGCCGGTCTGCTGGTAGGTCTGGCCTTTGTTTATGAGCCAGTATACCTTTACCTCATCTGCCTGAAGCGCGGTAGGCCCTGTGGGTGCCCCAGCCTCGCCTACTGTAATCCTGGCAAGGGAGCTTCCCCAGTCGCTGTTGCCTGTAAGCGCCCCCCAGAAGGAGATGTAATACTCTCCCTGCTCCAGGTCAACGTTTCCTGTGAACCTGTCTGTGATTATATTATAATCAAGCTGCCGGTTCACATGGACAGGGGTGAGGTCCATCTTATGGGCAGAGTAGTACATTGCAGTGGGGATGCCGCCCTTTGAAGAGACCACCATGTAGACAGTGTTGCCTGTCACCTGTATGGTGGGGGAGACTGATATGCCCCCTATGTTGACCTGCTCTGTCAGGTTGGTCTTGGTCTTGTACTGGTCAATCGCCTCCACGAACATGGTGTAAGGCGAGAGGCCTATAGTGGAATACTCGAACGGCACAGGCCCGCATGTGGACTTGCTGTCAGAGCTGGAGAAATAACAGATGAACCCGTCATCTGTCCTGGGGAAGAGACCGTATGCGTTCTCCACGCCTGGCACTGTCCAGCCCACCCTTATGGACGCGCCGTCCCCTGCGTCAGCCACAGCCAGGAAGCTTGAATTGACTGAAAGCACAGGAGGTATGAACGTGACATTCGGGGTCTTGAGCGCATGCGCCCCGGGCAGTGATAACAGGAAAAACAGCACTATGGCAGAAAACAGCAACTTGTTCATACTATATAATTGTTACCCTCTATATAATAATATTATTATGCAGTCAGAAAGGAGCGTACAGACCACACTGAAAGGTGGAGGTATCACCATCCTGGCAGACACAAGGGAAGCAGGCTCAAGGGTCTTAGGCTTCCTCCAGGAGCATGACGCTGACGTCAGGCAGGTCCAGCTGAAGGTGGGCGATTACATCTGCTCTGACAGGGTGGCAGTGGAAAGGAAGACTACGCAGGATTTCCTCCAGTCCATCTTTGACCAGAGGATATTCACCCAGATGGCTGAGCTGAAGGAATCCTACAAGCGCCCCATACTTATCATAGAGGGGGACATAGAGCATTTCTCTGAGAGGAACATCAGCCCCAACTCCATAAGGGGCGTTCTGGCCTCGATAGCGATAGATTACCAGATCCCCCTGCTCTGGACAGCCAGCCAGAAGGAGACAGCAGGCCTGATATACTGGATAGCAAAAAGGGAGCAGAAAGGCGAAAAGAGGGAGCTCCAGGTCAGGGCCAGCAAGAGGGCCAACGGCATAAGCAGGCAGCAGGAGTTCCTGGTGGCAGGGCTGCCCCATGTGTCCAACATACTGGCAAGGAGGCTTCTGGGCCACTTCAAGACGCCCAGGAAGGTGTTCTCGGCAAGCGAGCCCAAGCTGAAGAAAGTGGAAAAGATAGGGAAAGAGAAGGCAAGAAGGCTGTCAGAGGTTCTGGACACCCCCTACAAGAAATCATAACTTCTTGCAGGCTTCCAGGAAGCCATTGAAGAGCGGGCTGGGCTGCAGCGGCTTTGACGTGAATTCTGCATGGAACTGCGTGCCCATCATGAACGGGTGGCCAGGAATCTCGAATATCTGCATTATCCTCTTATCAGGCGCCATGCCTGAGACCACCATGCCCCTGCTTTCCAGCTTGTCTATGTATTTTGTGTTCATGTTCCACCTGTGCCTGAACCTTTCCCTGACCTTCTTCTTATTGTAGAGCTTGTGGGCAAGCGTGCCTTCCTTTATCATCATGTCGTGCCCCCCCAGCCTCATGGTGCCGCCCAGGCCCTCTATCTCCTCCTGCTCAGGGAGTATGCATATGACAGGCTCCTTCGTATCAGCGTCGAACTCTGTGCTGGTGGCACCCTTTATGCCGCACACGTTCCTGGCGAACTCCAATACGCCTATCTGGAAGCCGAGGCACAGCCCCAGGTATGGTATCTTGTTCTCCCTGGCGTACTTGGCGCACAGTATCTTGCCCTCTATCCCCCTGGAGCCGAAACCCCCGGGCAGTATGATGCCGTGCACGCCCTTCAGGGCGTCTGCTGCGTGCTTATCATTCTCTATCTTGGTGGTATCTATCCATTTTATCTTCACCTTGGCGTTGAGGTAGGGAGCTGTGTGCTCCAGTGCCTTCAGTATGGACATGTAGGAGTCGTGGACCCCTGTGTACTTGCCGGACATGGCTATGATTATCTCGTTCTCGGCGTTTTCTATGTGCTGGACAAGCTCCTCCCATTCCCCCCATTCTATGGTGGGTGTCTTGGAGGTGAGCCTGAGCAGCCTGGACAGCTCCCTGTCCAGTCCGGAGTTCTTCAGCTGGATAGGCACCCGGTGTATGTTGTCTGTGTTGCTCATGTCAATCACCCTGTTGACAGGGACGTTTGAATACACGCTGAGCTTCTCCCTTATCTTCAGGCCGACTGGCTCGTTCGCCCTGCACACTATTATGTCAGGCTGTATGCCCAGTCCCATAAGGGCCTTGGTGCCCAGTTGGGCTGCCTTGGACTTCTGCTCCCCCAGCGCCGGCGGGCTGAGCACGTACGTCAGGGCGACGAAAACGACCGACCCCTCCCCTTCCTCGTACGCCAATTCACGCAGGGCCTCGATGTAGAACGCGTTTTCGATGTCGCCGAC
>DAOVIL010000128.1 GCA_030673725.1 Candidatus Aenigmatarchaeota archaeon
CGGTTTGTTCATGACCAATTCTCAATTCCAATTTCTCCTTTTCAATAGTCATATGGTAGTTCTCTTAGTTCTTCTTTGGAAAATAAGTTTATAAACCATATAAGGTTCAAACATATCTTTAGGGCGCCGCCACTTGGCTCATCGGTTCAATGGGTTCCTAGGCGACTCTTTTGCCGTTCTCAACAGGTCTTTCTGGCTGTAAGAGGACTACTTCGTCGTTGTCGGGGACTAGGCCGAGGACGAGCTAGGCATACAGAATGCTTTAAAGGACTGTTTGGTTAATAGAAATCATGGAGAAGATAGACCTGAAGCTGGGGACTATAAGGGAGCCTCTGCCTGATTTCATACTGAAGAAGCTGGCCCATGCGTTTGACAATGCCAACAATTACCCCATGGATTATGAGAGGCTGGCCGGGAAGCTGGCCAGGTTCCATGGCATCGGCAAGGACAGGATCCTGCTGCTGAACGGGACTGACGGGTCGATAGACCTCATCACGAAGGTCCTGGCCAGGAAGGTGTATTACTATGAGCCGACCTATTATGAGTTCTGGGCTGCCCCCAAAAGGAACAATATCGAGTACCAGGCCCTCAAACCGCTGCGAAACGATGAGTATAGCCTGGAGACAAGGGCGTTCGAGAAAGGGTCTGTCCTGTTCCTCTGCAACCCAAACAACCCCTTTGGGGAGATACCTGTGGAGCAGATACTGGAATTCGCCTCCAAATCAGAGGGATATGTCGCTGTAGATGAGGCGTATATCGAGTTCTCAGGCGAAAGCCCGCTGGAGATGCTGGAGAAGCACCCCAACCTGCTCCTGATGCGCAGCTTCTCCAAGACATATGCGCTGGCTGGCATACGGGCAGGGTATACAATCGCTGCGCCAGAGCTCCTGAAGAAGCTGGGGGAGCACAAGCTGTTCTTTGATGTCAGTTCCCCGTCAGTGGAGGCTGCGCTTGCTGTCCTGGACCACCATGATTACTTCAAGGAGCGCATAGCCAAGCTTGTGGCATGCAAGAGAAGATTCGATGATTTCCTCAGGGAAAGGGGCTTCAATGTCATCCCCAGCCATATCAACAACACTATCATCCACTTCAAGTCAGAAGAGGAGGCTGGCAGGTTTGTCAGGTACCTGGACGGGAATGGCGTGATAGTGAACCAGGGAGACGGGATATCCACTGTCGGCCTGAACAAAACCTGGCTCAGGCTAGCCTGCGGGACAGAAGAGCAGATGAAGAAGGTTACAGAGATAGTCAGCAGGTATAATCATGGATGAGAAGGTTCTGAAGGAGAGGGTCAGGGAGATTGTGAGGAAGGCGGCTGGATTGAGGGACAGGCACACTGATGCCAAAGGGGCTCCAGTTAATTATGCGTGCATCTTCTCCCAGAGCAGGGCTGAATATGAGGAGCTGCTCGAGGCTGCGCATAAGATAGGAAAGGTCGTGGAGGAGATGTCCACAGGGCTGCTGTTCCAGATAAGGCCGCTGGACACTGTAGCAGGCGACCTGAAGCTGCTTAAGATACGCATCCCTGACAAGACAAAGCCTGAGAAGGGCGACGCAGACTTCACTGTCCCGGATTATGGGGGCTTCAAGAGGGAATGCCTGCCAAGGAGCGGATTCAGGCTGATACAGAGGGAGAAGTTCGAGATGATAGAGCTCATGGAGCCCGGGTGTGATGTCAGGGCGTATTTCTCGCATCCGCCCCTGGATGAGCAGCTGGGGCTGAAGTGAGGGTCCTAAACGGACTTTGAGGCTAAATACATTATAAGGGCCATTTATATTGTTTCTGGTCCATTCAGCTTATGGCCAAGGTATTACTCACTTATGACCCCAAATGGGCAAATACAGGATTCGTGCACATGGGATTGTTCTCCTCATTTGCCAGTGATATAGATACCAAGATAGCCGGATACCTGGCAGAAGACGCAGAAGTATCGACACTGTCCCTCAACAGGGGAACCGCTAACACAGTGTGGCCAAAACACAAAGATGGCAATCCAGCTGGCCCAGTCAGCACTGCCAATCCCCTTTCAGACCCTGCTGAAATGGATGAGCTGAAGGAGAGGCTTGAAAGGAGTGTCGATGAGGCAGATTTGGTCTTCCATGACGGCTTTTCCCTGCTGGCCCAGCACATGAACCTTATTGACATATCAGCGAAAGATTCTAGAATTAGGGCAGATTTTTACAGGTTCGAGAAGAAAGTCCGTGAGCTGGAGACCGTATTGTATAAGCACCCTGAGAAACTCCATTCCATTCCTAAAACAAAAGGCATATCACCTGCAGACA
>DAOVIL010000092.1 GCA_030673725.1 Candidatus Aenigmatarchaeota archaeon
CAAGAGCAGGTACATACTTGCCAGGTGCCATACGCTTCCCAGGATAATGCAGACAGCCTTCAAGGTCAAGCCGCATTACCTGATAGAGGTCGTGTCAGAGAAGTTCGACAGGCTTTCCCAGGAAGAGCAGGACAAGACGCTCGTACATGAGCTCATGCACATTCCGAAAAGCTTTGGCGGGGGCTTCAGGCACCACAGGTCTTACGTGAACAGGAGGACTGTGGACAGGATGTACAAAGAATATTTAAGGAGAAAAAACAAGGAGGAATATGGCAGAGGCACTCTACTTGAAAGACTGCTACCTGAAAGAATTCGAGGCAACCGTATCTAAGGTCAGCAACGGGAAGTTCATTGTATTAGACAAGACTGCATTCTACCCCAAATCAGGTGGGCAGCCGCACGACACAGGCAAGATGATGAGGGAGTCTGACGGGAAGGAGTTCAAGGTCGTCTTCTGCGGCAAGTTCTCTGGCGAGATATCACATGAGGTGGATCAGGAAGGCCTGCAGGCAGGGGACAAGGTCAAGTGCACGATAGACTGGGACCGTCGCTATCTTTTCATGCGCTACCATACAGCAAGCCACGTTCTCGCTGCGATAATAGAGCAGGAGACAGGCGCCCTGATAACAGGCAACCAGATAGGCGAGGAGAAGACCAGGATAGACTTCTCCCTGGAGGAGATGGACAGGGACAAGATGATGGGCACAGAGGCGAAGGTGAACGCTATAGCGGACAAGGGTCTTCCAGTCAAGTTCTCATTCCTATCAAGGGAAGAGGCTGAGAAGAACCCGAAGATAACGAAGCTGGCCATGGGCCTGCCGCCTGCAGTCAAGGTGATAAGGGTGGTGGAGATAGAAGGGTTTGACATCAATGCCTGCGGGGGAACCCACCTGGCCAACACCAAGGAGATAGGCCATATCAAGATAGTCGAGCTCGTGAACAAGGGCAAGAACAACCGGAGGATCTACTTCACGCTGCAAATAGTTAATTAACCTTGATAACAAGATGGTCTTCGGCCCAGCCAAAAAACGCCCCACCTATCCGAATCCCAAAAACCTGCGTATATATCTCGTTGATGATGAAACCCAACACAATACCTATTATGAGAAAGAGAACCGCATACCAAAGTGGGTGTTTTCCCATATGGTTGTTTATCTTCTTCATTATTTTCATAATAAAGGGTATATCCAGGCCCCTCTTACTTGCCTTTCTTTTTACGGGTAGCCTTCTCAATAAGAGTGTTAAACCGTTCTATCCTTTTACTAAGCTCTTGAGTCCCATCACCTATCGTTTTCACCAAAGCCAAATGAACCTTTATTGTTTCAGACCACTCCTTCATTGTCTCATTGTTCATGACCAAATGTTGAAGGAATCTATCCAGCTTTTGGCTTATCACCATGTTCTGTGAGATTATGGTTCTCAACAGCGCATCTGTGGTTTTCTTCTCGAAATCGCCTTTGGGTTGCTTTTTCATGATTCTATCTTGAAGCGAAGAAATAAAAGTTTGCTTACTCACTACAAAACCACAATCTTTAATATATGCTTGTTATGTTGTAGACGCCACCTCTCCACACAACCATCCCCACCGTGTAGGGCAGGCTTCCATACCCCTCCCTCTCGTGCCACATCCAGATTATTATCTCGGATATGTCACCAGAGACAACCACCCCACCGAGACTTGAGGCGGTTAACATCTCACCGATTCTCTTCTCAGCCATGCACCTTACTTCCTCTTCTGTCGCCACGTAATCTGGGACAAGTAGCTTGGTGCTGAAACAGAACTCTTCATGTATCTCTGGGCAGACGTACCGCTCCGTAGTCGTTATAGTGTATTCAGGGCAAATCCCCAACATCTGACCTGGGGTCTGGGATTGGGAAACACACCCGGATATGAACAAAACTGCCATAATGGTCAAGGCAAAGACAAACTTCATACTCAAAATTTAATTGTAATCTTTATTAATCCTTCTACCTTCCCCCAATCATTGTTACAATAATCTCCCTCTTTCTGGCCGGGACATCAAAGTCCAACAAAGCAATCTGCTGCCATTGCCCCAAAATCAGTTTTCTGTCCCTGAACGGGACTGTCGTCCCAGGGCCCATAAGCGTTGCCCTGACATGCGACTTCCCGTTATGGTCTCCCCAGGTCTTGTGGTGATGGTATTCCTTCCCTGAAGGCGCCAGCTTCTCCATCGCCTCCTTAACATCCTTCACCAGGTTGGGCTCGAACTCTATCGTGCTGATGCTTGCAGTCGAGCCGGGCACGAAGATGTTCACCATCCCGTCCTTCATCCCGGAAGACGAGACAGCCTCTGCCACCTTTCCTGTTATGTCTACTATGTCAAGGTCTGCTTTCGTGCTCACTGAGATGGTCTTGGTGACAACTGCCATGAGTTTTATTAGGAACGGAGACTAAAAAGAATTATGGCTCCTAAGAAGAAGGCAAAGAAAAAGGCACCCAAGAAGAAGGCAGCTAAGAAAAAGAAGCCCGCAAAGAAGAAGACTAGCAGCTGCTGCTGTTGCTGCAGGTAACTGAATTATGGCACTGACTGAAATAGCATTGCAGTTCTCAGCCTGGGCCCAGTCTACTGTCTCAGCCTGGGGATATCTGGGAATCTTCATCGTCAGCCTTATCGGCAACGCTTCCATCATATTCCCTGTTCCTGCTTTCGCTGTGACCTTCATGTTCGGCGCGATACTCAACCCCTGGCTGGTTGGGTTGGCAGCGGGCGCTGGCTCTGCCATAGGCGAGCTGACAGGGTATGTCATAGGCCGCGGCGGGAGAGAGGTCATAGAGAAGAAGCACGAGAAGTGGCTGAAGAAGGCAGAGAAGTGGACAGACAGGTACGGGTTCTTCGCCGTGCTGGTGGTTTTCGCTGCAACACCCCTTCCGGATGATGTTGTGGGCATACTTGCAGGCGTGTTCGAGTATGACGTCAGGAAGTTCCTCCTTGCGAGCTTCATAGGCAAGACTGTAATGTGCCTGGCGCTCGCCCTGGGAGGATACTACGGCGCCGGCTGGGTCATGGGCGTGTTCGGAGGATTATAAGCCAGGAGGATGATATATTATTATGAGGACCGCTTACCTGGCTGTTCTGGCCATCCTGATAATCTCATTCGCCATAGCAGCGTACGCGTACCCGCAGGTTCCTGATAATGTTCCTTCGCACTGGAATGCTGCCGGGGATGTGGACGGCTATATGGACAGGTTCTGGGGGCTGTTCCTTTTCCC
>DAOVIL010000069.1 GCA_030673725.1 Candidatus Aenigmatarchaeota archaeon
ACAGGTACATCCATTGTGACATAATGGGAATGGGAGAAGAACCTGGGCATGAATATCAGCGCAAGTGAGGAAAGTATACCAACCCTCAGATTAAAGACCTCTGTTGCGAACAGGAATAGGATGAATATACCTATCATGGTTATTATGACTGTTGATGCCCTATGAGCCGCTACAGAACTCATGAGGTCCATCCCCCCTCCGCTTAGGAAGAACGATATTGCCCATGTGAATCCTGATAATGTTTGGGACAATCTGGGTCTGCCATCCCAGCACCTCGCTACATCATCTATTGATTCAGGCTCCTTTTCCAGAGAGCACATGTCTAACGGGGCAGAACCTGTTGCCGCCGCATATATTGAATATACCCTTGCCTTTCCGCCTGCGATGTGTCTTGTCTCGTCCCATATTATCCCCGTGCTCGACATAGTCGATGATGCCAGCACCAGATACAAAAGGGCCAGACCAAGTCCAATCAGCAGCAGTTTCTTATTTTCCTTCTTCATATAAACCTGTTCTATATTTCATGTTTTGGTTAATTAATTGGTTTGTATCGTGATGTTCCCACTTCATAAAGGAAACGTCCCTTCTAGCGTCATCTGCAGCAATTTTCATAAAAACTAATGGGCGGGTTACTTAAAGAGATATGCCCAATTGTTGCCATGTGCCTCAATAAGTACTCAGTATATGACGCCGCCTGTTTATTCTGGGAGAAACTTTATTAACTGTGCTGACATCCGATTAATATGACAAAACCAGCCTATTCCATAATAGTACCTGCCAAGAACGAGGAGAAAAGGATAGGCAAGACCCTGGAACATTACATAAAATTCTTCAAGAAGGTCGGGAGCTTCGAAATATACGTCATAATGGATGGCTGCACTGACAACACTCTTGGGGTGGTTCAGAGACTGGCCAAGAAGTATCCCCAGCTGAAATACAGATCTTTCAGGAAAGCCCTGGGAAAGGGCGGCGGCATAATAGAAGGAATGAAGCTGGTGACGGGCGAGCTTGTTGTATATGTGGATGCGGACGGTGCAACGCCCCCGGAAGAGATAGTCAATCTTGCCAAGAAGATAGGAAACTATGACGGTGTCATGGGTTCTAGGTGGATAAAGGGCGCAAGGGTAGGGAAGAAGCAGCCCCTCGGAAGGCGGATAGCAAGCAGGGGATTCAACCTTATAGTCAGGATCATTCTGGGCCTCCCGTACAAGGATACGCAGTGCCCTGCAAAAGTGTTCAGGAATGATATGATAAAGGAGCTGACAGGCAAGATAAAGGAGAAAAATTTTGCGTTTGATGCATGCCTTCTCTATCTCATGAAGAAGAAGGGGTATAAGATAAAAGAGGTTCCTATAGAGTGGTCTGACGAAGAGATGTCCACTCTCAAGATGAGGAGTGCGATACCAAAGATGTTGTTTGCTGTGCTGAGAACAAGACTCAGGAGAGTTTAGGTGATTTGATGAAGACCTGGAAGAGGATAAAGCGGGCACTTCCCATAATAGGCATAGCCCTTCTGGCCTACATAATAATAAACAGCGGGCCCGAGAGGATATTGGACGCCATATATTCCGTCAACCCCCTTTACTTCTTGCCTGCGACCATATTCGTGATCCCTTACTTCATATTGCAGACCTACAAATGGAAGTACATACTGGACAAACAGAAGATGGGGCTCGGGTTCTTATATCTTTTCAGGCTTTACCTGATAGGCACATTCTACAGCACCCTGACTCCGGGCAGGCTGGGAACCTTCATAAGGATAGGCTACCTGAAGGAGAAGACCGGAAGGAGGCTTGGGGAATGCAGTTCAAATGTCATCCTGGACAAGGCAACTGACATCCTTGCCATATTCGTCATGGCCATAGTGGGGATAGCCTTGTTCGCCGGATACATGCTGGATATGATGCTGATAACCATAACGTTTGTGTTCCTTCTGCTCTTCATTGTCGGTGTACTGTTCTTCACCAAAAGGGAAGTAAGCGCCAGGCTCATGAGGGTATTCTACAAGTTCGTCGTGCCAGGAAGCAGGAAGGCTGATGCCAAGGATGCGTTCAACCATTTCTACAGCAACATGCCGAAGATGAAGACCTTTGTCCTGCCAACCATAACTGCAATCCTGGCCTGGTTGTGTATCTATACGTCCACCTATTTCATAATGCTGTCCCTCGGGATGAATATACCGTATCACATGTTCGTCACGGGCTTCCCTATAGCCACGCTGGTGGGACTCATACCGATAACCATAAGCGGTTGGGGCACAAGGGAAGCCACTCTCATAGGGCTCCTTTCAGTGTTCGGCGTCTTGGCCAGCGAGATAATAGCAATGAGCATACTGACATTCGTGCTGAGCAGCGTGATACCTTCAATCATAGGAGCAGCACTATCCTTCAAGGAGAATTGATATGAAACCGCCAAAAGTGTCCATCATAATACCATTCGTCGGTCTGGACAAGCACGTGGAGGAATGCATAAAGGGATGCCTGGGGATGGATTTCAAGGATTTTGAGATGCTGCTTCTTCCGGATCATCCCATATCCGGGAAGTTCGAAAAGTCCAGGGCGTTCCACACAGGCCATGTCAAGCCTTCTGTGAAAAGGAACCTGGGCATATCCAAATCCAGGGGAAAGTATGTGGCCTTCATAGACTCTGACGCATACCCAAGGAAGGACTGGCTGACCAACGCCCTAAAGCACCTGAAAGGCGATGTGGGAGCAGTAGGCGGCCCCAATATGCTGCCGCCTGACGCAGGGACAATGGAGAAGGCCGGTGATGATGTATTGTCTTCGCCTGTGGGTGCCGGAAGCTTCTCATCCAGGTACAGGGAGGGAAAGACGAAGGCAGTCGGCGAGCTGCCGGCCTGCAACCTTCTGGTGAGAAAGGACCTGATGGAGAAGATAGGGAAGTTCGATACATCCCTCCTCACTGCTGAGGATTCAAAGGTATGCTTCCAGATAAGGCAGGAAGGAAAGAAGATACTCTACGCCAGGGACGTCGTCGTCTATCATCACCGAAGAAAACTCTTCTTGCCGCACCTCCGCCAGATGTGGAGATACGGGAGGGACAAGGCCGTCCTCATAAAGAAGGGCTTCCTCTCAAGTGCAAAGCCCATCTACTTTGCCCCCAGCATGCTAGTGCTGTTCCTTCTGTTAGGCTTCATCACTTCAGTCTGGCCCTGGGAGGTCACGGGACTGAAGTGGATATATGCCTACCTCTCAGCGCTGTATCTCCTGGCAGCCCTTGTGGCAAGCGTTGCAGCAAGCCCGAGAAGGTTCCTTCTGGTGTTCCCGGGAATGGTACTGACACATATAACTTATGGCATCAGCTTCCTCTATGGTCTCCTAAAATAGGTTATATCATTCCCTTGCTTTCGTAATACTTTACGGTTCTCCTGACGCCCTCTTCCAGGCCTACCTTGGGCCTGTAGCCAAGCTCCTTCTGGGCCTTTGTGGAATCGCTGTACCAGTAGCTCTTTGTCATCCACATGACAGTGCTGCTGGAGAACGGGGGATGGAACCCGAATATCTTGGCCGCCAGCTGCACCAGCCCGCCAGCTATTACAAAGAAGAAGTTCGGAAACTTGATGGGCTTGAGCTTTACCCCTTCGGCTTTTGCTATTGCGTTCACTATCTCATCCAACCTGTAAGACTTGCCGTTGTTTATGTGGTATATCTCTCCCTTCTTCCCCTTTTTCATGGCGAGGATGCAGGCATCGACAAGGTTCTCCACATACAGGAATTCCATGTAGCCTTTGCCGAACCTTATGGGAAATATCCCCCTCTTTATCATCTTGAACAGCCTTAGCATCTCCACGTCCCTGGGACCGAAGACCATCGGAGGCCTCAGCACGACTATGTCCATCTTATGCCTGTCTGTATATTCTGATATGACATGCTCTGCGGCCAGCTTGCTTTCACCGTAGACGTCTATGGGCCTCCTTTCTGTCCTTTCATTGACAGGCTTGCCGTCCCTAGTCGGGCCCACAGCAGACACGCTGCTCATACAGACTACCCTTTTCACTTCCCCCCTCCTGCACGCTTCTAGGATGTTCCTGGTGCCGGCTTCATTTATTTTGAAATACCTTTCCCTGGGTATGGCCATGGGCCTGGCTATTGCAGCGAGATGGAAGACCACGTCCACCCCCCTGACGGCCTCTCTGAGCGAATCAGGG
>DAOVIL010000014.1 GCA_030673725.1 Candidatus Aenigmatarchaeota archaeon
AGGCGCCTGAGATGTACTACAACATAACCGCTAACAATAGCGCGCTGGTATGGTTCAACATAACCAGCGGCACCACGACAGGGAAGATGTACGTGTGGCCGGATTCGGAGACAGCCGTGGGTGTCACAAAAGCCCAGAATTACCTGTATTACATTAACGTGACGCTCGTCAACACAGGCGTGTTCCCGATGTATTCGCCTGCCATAAGCGTCAACACCCCGACGGGCGTGTACAGCGGCACAATGTCCTGCGGTGCCATAGGGGTCGGATATAACTGCAGCGGCCAGATACAGATGAGCGTCTCCTACTTTGCCTCTCTAGGGAACAATACAGTAGAGGTCAACGCCAGCTGGTACAATGCGGATGCCACTGTCGGCCAGGCAGGCAACCAGAGCATGCTGGATATCCAAAGCAACACCGTGCTGGATATAACAGAGGATGAGGTGAACGGAAGCATAGCCAAGGGTGCCTCCAGGATAGCGGGCAATTTCACAGTGGACGCCTTCGGGAACAGCCAGCTGCTCACTGTGATGTTCAGCGAGAGCGGGCCCAACGCGAGCAGCATATCGGGCTGGATAACATACATGCCCTCCAGCATAGCAAGCGTGGCGCAGGGCGGGACGCAGCTTGTGCTGATAAACCTGACCATCCCTGACAGCGCTGCAGAGGGTCTTTACACCGCAACGATATACGCCAATGCCACAGGCTCCACCTGCTCGCCTCTGAGCGAGTGCTGGGACAGCTTCACGTTCACGGTTAACGTGACAGAGTATGACTGGGAGGTCTCTCCCACAAGCCTGTACAAGAAGATAGGCATAGGCAGCGGCAACGGGACGATAGGCACGCTGACCGTGCAGAACAACAAGAACACCAACTACACCCTCTATGTCTACATAACAGGCAACGGCACGAATTACACAACAGCTTCTGCCAGCGAGCTTAATGTCACCAACAAGAGCACCGGCACCTTTACGGTCTTCCATAATGACAGCGCAGCCAGTTACCAGGGGGGCACCTGGGCGGTGAACGTCAGCCTGGTGAACAATGACACTTCCACCACTCCGCCTGTGGTCAATGTGACCGTAACCATTGATATCATAAACCTCACCATGAACATAACCTCTCCCCTTTCCACCAGCCCGGCCACGTCTGTCAACGTCTCCCATATGCTCAACGTGACGGCAAACGCGACCCTGAACGGCGTTGAAATGACAAGCGGGGTGGAATGGCTGATAGAGGTGGGGGGCGTCGTCTGTCCCCTGGACTCGTATGGGTTCAACAACACGGACAAACTCTGGTACCTCAACTGCACGCTTCCTGAGATACCGAACAACCCCATCAACAACACCCTTTATGTGCAGGCCAACTCCACGGCAGATGACATAATCGTAAGCGACAGGGAAGCGGATGCTGTCCGGTACATAGATTACACCCCGCCGCAGTTCGGGACAGTGGATGCTGATTCCGTCAACCAGTCAGACAACGTCGCCACAATCTACATAAGGGTGAACGTGACCGACAACAACGCCATGGACGAGGTGTGGACGACCGTGTGGGACCCGGCCAACTCCAGCACCACGCTCACGAGCTATTCCCTCTCAGGGGACGAGTACACCTTCGGCTACTCCAACCCGAACACAATGGGCGACTACAGGGTGACTGTGTATGCGAACGACACCGGTGGGCTGGCCAGCTCGGCCAGCGGCTGGGCCGAGGTCTTCGTGCCCATAATACTTTACCAGAACACCACAGACCCGTCAGGCAGCAACCTTACCATAACGTATACCTTCTACAGGCCCGGGACGACCGATGTGGTGCACGCATTCTCCTCGACTGCAGCGGAAGGCTATTACAGCTGGACAGTCTACAAGAGGACGTATGACCTGCTTGTCGAGCTGTCGGGCCAGAGGATGCTGTTCAAAAGCGTGGACATGAACGTGGCTTCCCTGGCGGATCCCTTCAAGTTCGACTTCTTCCCCAACTATACAGCTTCTGACATAACAAGGGTGGACCTTCCAGGCACTGCCGAGAACATCGTGCTGGCGCTGGTGATAGAACCCAACATAACCTTTTCCACGGCTGACATAGAGCTCAACTATTCCGGAGTGCTCTACGCCGGTGTGGAGGAGGGCGACATGAGGCTCTTCTACTGCACCAACTGGGATTATGCGAACAGGCAGTGTGACGACGGGGAGTTCAGCCACTTCAATGACAACATAGTGGCTAACCAGAGCAGGAGGACGATGAGCCTCACCACCACGCCCAGCTCAGCTTATGCAATAGCCGAATCCTGCTGGCCCAACACATGCGGCCAGGCCCCGCCACCGCCCGTAATACCTCCCGCTCCAGGAGCAGCGGGCGGGGGAGGCGGCAGGGTTGAGCTGCCGAAGGAGGCAGTCTGCGGCAACGGGGTTTGCGAGACAGGCGAGAACATCTACAACTGCCCGGAGGACTGCGGGGAGGTGTTCCCGTTCTCTGTCAGGACAGGCCTGACAGACGTGGTGATAAACCCCGGGGACCAGAAGGGGTACATGTTTGCTGTGACCAATGAGGTGGACAGGCCGATAACAGCGACCATAACGGTCACAGGAGAGATTTCCAACTACATAGAGTTCACCAGGTACTCCATGACCCTTGGCATCAACAGGTCTGACGTCCAGAACGTCACTGTGTCTGCCCCGCCAGGGATGGAGCCTGGGACCTACACTGGAGTGGTTTCAGTGACAGCTGAGGGCACGACACAGAACATACCGATAACCATGAAGGTGACGCTCGCAGGCCTGGCTGACCTGTCACTGATAGTAGACCTGATAACCAAGAGCATCTCCCCTGGGGGGACCCTCAACTATGCTATCAAGCTCAGGAACCTGGGCCTGACACCCACCCTGAACATAACCATGGTGTACCAGGTGAAGGACGTGGAGACGGGGAGCATATACAAGGAAACGAATGAGACATTGGAGCTCAAGAAGAGCCAGACGCTAAACAAGGCCATGTCGCTCGCAGGTGTGGACATGCCACTGGGCAGCTATTACCTGGATGTCTGGGCGTTCTTCGAAGGCAAGTCGGTGGAGGACATAGACACGTTCGATGTTGTGCTGCCCATCTTCGCAACAACCATCGGCCAGATTATAATCGTTTCTGGGATTATAACAGCTATCCTGGTTATAGGCTACATCGGCAGGAAGAGGTATAAAAAATGGAAGCTCGGGAAGTCCAGGTACGTCTTACCTGTCAACTACAGGAAGCTTCCCCAGAAGAGCGAGAGGTCGTTCTGGATAGGGAAGATAGCCGAGACAGGCAAGATGGCGTATTTCGACCCGAACGACCTGACAACCCACATGATAGCTGCAGGGGCTACGGGCTCTGGCAAGTCTGTCAGCGCGTCTGTCATAGTGGAGGAGGCACTGGCACATGACGTGCCAGTGATAGTGTTCGACCCGACAGCACAGTGGTCAGGGTTCGTGAAGTCGTGCAAGGACGAGAACCTGCTCAGGTTCTTCCCGCAGTTCGGCATGGACAGGAGGGCTGTCCATTCCTACAAGGGCATGATATTCGAGGTGACAGACCCCAACCTGAAGATAGAATTCAAGAAGTACATGGTGCCTGGGGAGGTTACTGTGTTCACGCTTAACAAGCTCAAGCCAGGGGAGTACGACATAGCGGTCGCCAACATAATAGACTCCATGTTCAAGGTGGGCTGGGAAGAGGCCACTGAGCTGAAGATGATAGTGGTGTTCGACGAGGTGCACAGGCTGCTTGAGAAGTACGGGGGCAGGGGAGGATATGTGTGGCTGGAGAAGGCTGCCAGGGAGTTCCGTAAGTGGGGGATAGGCCTGGTCATGTCATCCCAGGTGCTGGCTGACTTCAAGGAAGCCATAGCAGGCAACGTGCTGACCGAGATACAGCTGAACACCAAATCCATAACCGACATAAAGAAGGTGGAGGAGAAGTACGGCGCCGCATACTCACAGAAGATATCCAGGCAGGCTGTGGGAGTGGGGATGCTGCAGAACCCCAAGTACAATGACGGCAAGCCCTACTTCGTGCAGTTCAGGCCGACATGGCACAACCCGCACAAGATAACGTTCGAGGAGATGGAGACGTACAAGGGATTCGCAGCCAGGCTGAAGGTAGTGGAAGAGAGGATAGCCTCCATGAAGAAGGCAGGAAAGGACACCTTCGACATAGAGCTGGAGCTCAAGCTGGCCAATGACAAGCTGAAGCTCGGGAAGTTCAGGATGGCTGAAATCTATATATCCTCGCTCGAGAAACACTTAAACATAAAGTTCGTTCCCAAGAAGGCTGCTGAGAAGCCCAAAGAGGAGGAGACAAAAGGGGAGGAGCTGCTTCCCAAGAAGCCCGCGGAGGCGCCGAAAGTGGGAGCAAAACCGGCTAAGGCGCCAAAGGAAGCGCCTAAGAAAGAGGAGAAGAAATAATCATGCCAGAAGAGGAGACAGAAACAACAGAACCTCAAGAAAGGGAAGAAGCCTCCCAGGAAGAGGAGAAGCCCAAGAAGAAGAGGAAGCTGTTCGGATTCTTGAAAAGGGAGAAGAAGGAAGAGCCTGCACCGAAAGAAGGGGAGCCTGAAGAAGAAAAACCAGAAGAGAAGGAAGAGCCCAAGAAAGAGGGAAAGAAGCTCGTATGGGGGGAGGGCAAGGTATTCAGGAAGAAGGAAGAGGTCTCCCCAGAAGAGAAGGATGTCGCTGGAGAGGAGTATGACCTGCTCAAGAAGATAGACAAGATGCTAGCAGGTGAGACCCCGGAAGAGGCTGGAGTGAAGGAAGCCAAGCCTGCTGAAGAGCCAAAGAAGGAAGAGGAAGCCATCCCTGAAGAGAAGCCTGCTGAAGCCCCGAAGGAAGGTGAGAAGGAAGAGCCTAAACCCGAAGTGGAAGCGAAAGCCCCGGAGGAGGCGCCAAAGGAGGGGAAGCCGGCCCCGGCAGAGGGGAAGAAAGAGGAAGAAAAGCCTGCTGAAGCCCCGAAGGAAGGTGAGGAGAAGAAGGAGCCGGAAGGGGGCAAGCCGAAAAAGAAGAAGGAAGTGACCTACGAGGAGAACGTGATATCTGCAGAGGAGTTCACTAAGATGGAGGCGAAGGAGTCTAAAGGCGGCCTGCTCGGAAGGTTGAGGGGAAAGAAGGAAGAGGAGGCAATCCCTGAAGCAGAGCCGGCAAGGCCTGGCGCCCCGACCACCACAGACCTGATGCTCAGGATAGAGAAAGGGGAGGGAAGGTTCGAGGCTGTCAACACATCAATCGCCAATGTGGGCGAGCGCATATCCCACCTGTCTGAAGAGATAGGGGAGCTCAGGTCCTCCATAATGGAGAGGGAGAGGTCTTTCAGGAACATACAGACAGAGTTCGCCAAGGTGAAGGACGTGATAGAGAACATAGAGCCCACAAAGTTCACAAAGTCCCTGGAATCCATGAAGGTAGAGTCCATCAAATCAGAGGCCAAGCTGGAAGGGTTGGACACCAGGCTCATCTCACTCAAGAAGAAGATGGACGACCTGAAGGAAGTGATGGACAAGGTGCACGGCATAAAGAACCTAATGGCAGTGGCTGAGGCTGTCAGGAAGATACTGGACAAGATGGAAGAGAAGAAGGCATACATAACCAAGACTGCCAGCAAGTCGGAAAGCATGTTCGTGGAGGTCACCAACAAGCTGAGGGAGTTCGAGGATTACAGGAGGAAGATAGACTCCAATGCGGAGATGCTGTACGAGCTCATGAGGTCAGTTGACGCGGCTGAGGCGAAGATGGAGAAGGTGTCCACCAAGGAGGCGATGGAGAAGGTGGAGGAGAGGGCAGAGTTCCTTAAGACAGAGTATGAGGACAGGGTTAACGAGCTGAAGGATATCATTTCAGAGCTTGTCAATGCCATCAGGACAGGCGACATACTGCTCAAGTCAGGCAAGAAGGTGTTCGCACCCAGGTCTGAGATGGACAGGCTGAAGGACAGGTTCGATGACCTCAGGAAGGCCGGAAGGGTCGGGGTGAGCACAGAGGAGCTTGACAAGGTGCACGCAGAGCTCATAGAGCACATAACAGAAAGCATGAGGAAAAGCAGGACGCTGCAAAAGAGGATGGGTGATTTCGAATCAAACCTGCACAAGGACCTGGTGGAATCCAGGCTGAGCCTCACAAAAGCACTCAAGAGGGCCAACGTGGAGTTCGGGCACGAGCCAGAGAAGAAGCCCAGGAAGAAGGCGAAGAAAGCAGCCAAGAAGGTAAAGAAGCCGCAAGGGACTGACAGGAGGGTGCTGGAAGAAGCCAAGGAGAAGCTTAAGGAAGAGGTAGAGAAGGGGAGGAGAAAGGAGATAATGGTGGAGGAGAAGGCCGAGATAAAAGAGGAAAGGAAAAGGCTTGAGAAAGAGGCCAGGAAGATGAAGGCCGCCATGATCAAGGCACACAAGATGCATCCCATCAGGAAGGCATTGAAGAGGATCAGAAGGAAGAGGCCTCACAAGAAACCCCCAAAGAAGAAGGTCCACAAACCCCGGAAGAAGACGGTAAAGAAAGGGGCAACCAAGAAGAAGCACAAGAAAAGGAAGAAGTAGATTATTCTAATTCTGTTTCCGTGAACGTTTTTTTGGATGTATGCGGAGTAAGGGTTTCAGTGGTGCAGCATTGTGAACAGCTTTATTGACACCACTGTCGCTACTACTATAGCCGCTATCGCTATATACTGGGTGTTCCAGGACGGAGCTGGTATGGCTATCTCGCTGGTGCCCACCCTGAATGTCTCTGAGGCCAGTGCCTCCCTTCCTGTGTATGTCACCAGGCCTTCCAGGGTGTAGATGTCAGCCCCCATGTCCTCAGGCAGCATGAACAGTATCTCCCTCCTGGCCTCTGATGACACTGCGAACGTCTCTGACTTCTCCATCACCACGTTGCCTTCCATGGTCTTGATCGAATACGTGGCCATCACGTCCACCAGGGCCTGCGGGCCGCCCATGTTGGTGAGCGACAGTATGCCCTGCAGCACGTCACCAGGCTCGACTATCCTTGTGAGCAGCTCCAGGATGACATCGAAGATTGGTATCCTGAGCGGCGCCATGGTCTCTGTGGTTATGTGCTGCTTGTATGTCGGGTCGAATCCCGCTATTATGGTCGGCAGGCTCCAGCTACCTCCGCCTATCACTGTCACGTTGTATGTCACGTTTATGGTGTCGTTCTCGTACAGGCTGCCGTCCCAGTTGCTGAACGCGTACGAGAAGTTGTAGTGGTACACGTCCACGTAGGTGCCGTCAGGCAGGTAGCCTGAGATGGCATCCCCTAGATAGTAGTCAGTGCCGTTGATGAGCTCCACTGTGGTGCCTGTGGAATAGTTGTAGTAGGTCACGTTCATGTTTATCATCACCGTGCCTGCAGGCAGGTAATCCGCCATCATCAGGTCTGTGACAGGCCCTCCAAGGGACCACATCACTATATCTATGGTCACGTTCTGCGGGTTGGCGGGCCAGCCGTATATGCTCTTCTGTCCCCTCAGCACCACGGCTGCTGCCCTGACTGACTCGTTTATCTCAGCGTATCCTGTGTTGGAGCTCGTGTCCATGGCGGTCGCGTTGGTCATGACTGTCCTGTTATCCCCCGGATACAGCTGGGATGAGTTCATCAGGTAGGTGAACCGTATCGTGTCGTTCTCCTCGAAGGCGTTCGGCAGCATGCTGGTGACGTTCACATGTATCTCTATCTCCGTGTCAGTGGTGCCTGACCTGTCAGTCACAGTTACCGTTACATTGTCCGTTATGTTCACCCAGCTGTACGGCGCGAAGTCTATGTAGTAGACCTCTATCTCAGATGACTGCGGGTACTGGAAGTCATAAGGCACACTGTCTGTTATGTTCAGCTCTGTTATGTTGTACTGGGTGCTGTTCACCTTGACGTCCACTGTCACGTTGATGGTCTCGTTGCTCCAGGCCACTATCAGGTCTGGCGAGAATGCCTTGGTTATCTGCAGCTCCAGGGCGGACAGGTAGAACTGCCAGGTGTCTGACCAGCTGCCCCATTCCTCCTCATCCCAGCCCCTCACCTTCCAGTGATAGGTCTCGTCCTCTGTCATGTCGCTCGGCGGGGTGTAGGTGAGGGCCTCCAGGCCTGACACGTTTATCTCCGGGCTGCTGAAGTCTGTGTCATTGTCCACCAGTATCTGGTACGACACATTGTCTGCGGTGTCGGCATCGAACGCGGATGTCCAGCTGAAGCCCGGCGTCCTGTCCGCAGTGGTGCTGTCATTCAGCGGCGACACAAGGGTTGGCGCGTCGGGCGGGTAGTTCAGTATGGTCACGTTGTTCGTTATGCCCATTGCGCTGTCATTCTCCCCGTCATTCACCCACACCTGCGCATACCACACGTCATGTTTGACTGTCTCGTTCTTGGCCAGCTTCTGCGTCCCGTTCCTGTACAACGTAAGTATCTGCTCTGCTGTCAGGGAGCGGTTGTA
>DAOVIL010000068.1 GCA_030673725.1 Candidatus Aenigmatarchaeota archaeon
CAGCCAAAGAGGATGCCCATTTCGCCAGGGCCTACTGATTATGGATCACGGCAACACAGAGAAGTACGAAAGGATTCTGAAGGATAAACTGGAGTGGGGAAAGCTGGCGACCTTCGTGCCGAACAAGGATACGCCTGTCTACAACTGGTTCTTCTACAAGGAAGGCTTCGCCAGGGAGCTCGTCCTGAAGTGCCTGGAGAGCTTCGGGATAAAGAAAGGCCTTGTGCTGGACCCGTTCTGCGGCAGCGGGACGACGCTGCTGGCATGCAAGGAAGCCGGGATAGATTCTGTCGGGCTGGACGTGCTCCCCATGTCAGTCCTGGCTGCAAGGGCGAAGACGACTGATTACGATTGGGAGAAGGTAAGGGAGACGGCCAAGAAGCTGCTGAAGAGGAAGTTCAAGTTCGTCCAGTCAGATTTCCCGGGAAACCTCAGGCGCTTCTTCCAGAAGCACACGCTTGACGATGTCCTCTTCTTCAAGGGAGAGGTGGATGCATTGCCTGAAGATGTGAGAGATTTCTTCATGCTGGCGTTAGTCAGGACCACCATGAAAGCGAGCTGGGCATACAAGGACGGTTCTGTGCTGAAAGTCAGGAAGCATCCCGTCCCGCCTTTCAGGCATTTCTTCAGGAGGATGATATACAGGATGATAAAGGAAGGGGAGAGCAAGAAGGGAAAGGGGAAGGCGAACGCCTCTATTGGTGATGCCAGGAACATCTGGCTGGAAAGCAACAAAGTGGACGCAGTGATAACTTCCCCTCCTTACCTGAACATAATAGACTACACTAAAGTGTACGCGATAGAGAACTGGTTCGCAGGAAAGGGCAAGCCCACGCCCCTAAGATCCTACTTCGGGTTCTCTGAAGGGAAGGAAGGTGAGAAGAAATACTTCGAGGACATGGGCACTGTGCTGAAGGAGATGCACAGGGTCATGAAGAAAGGCGCGATGGCAGGCATAGTGGTTGGCAACGCATACTTCCCTGACAGGGTTGTGGAAGTGGACCTCATCCTGGCAGGCATGGGGGAGAACATAGGATTCAAGGCTAAGGAGATAATAGTCCTGAACAAGCGGCCTGCCCTGGAGGGAAGGACCAGGAAGGTAGGCACGCTCAGGGAGAGCATGGTGGTGCTCCAGAAGTGATTTTTAAGAGTTCAAGATAAAAAGTGATATTATGGCTGACAGGATGGAGCCCAAGCTTACGGACAAGAGGTGGAACAAGGAGCTTGAGCCCAAGCTCTACAAGAAGTGGGAAGAAGAGAAGTTGCATGAGTTCGACCCCAAGAGACCGGGGAAGATATTCGCCATAGACAACCCCCCGCCTTACCCGAGCGGGAGGCCCTGGCATATTGGGGCCGCGGCGCACTACTCCCAGATAGACATGATAGCCAGGACAGCCAGGATGATGGGGAGGAACGTGCTGTTCCCGCTGGGAATTGACAGGAACGGGCTGCCTGTTGAGATATATACTGAGAAGAAGCACAAAGTGAGGCTCATCGACATGACCAGGGAGAAGTTCATGGAGCTCTGTAGGGGCTCATTGGACGAGCTGGAAGCAGAGATGATAGATATAATGAAATCAATGGGCATGTCATTCGATTCCAAGAATCATTACTACAGGACAGACTCAGAGGAATACAGGGCAGTGACGCAGGCGACCTTCATCGAGCTCTGGAAGAAGGGAACCATCTATGAAGACACAAGGCCCAACAACTACTGCCTGGACTGCGGGACAACAATCGCTGACGCAGAGATTGGATACAAGGAGCTTCCCACTTATCTGGTCAATGTCAGGTTCAAGGTGAAGGAGACAGGGAAGGAGCTGATAATCGCCACTACCAGGCCAGAGCTCCTCTGTTCATGTCAGGTCGTTATGGTGAACCCTGATGATGACAGGTACAAAGCGCTTGTCGGAAAGCATGCTGTCACGCCCCTCTATAATAAAGAGGTCAAGATAATCAGCCATCCGTATGTGGACCCTGAGTTCGGTTCAGGCATAGTGATGATGTGCTCATACGGTGACTACAATGATGTCAGGATATTCAGGGAGCTCGGCCTGCAGGAGATAATCGCAATGGGAATAGACGGAAAGATGACCAAGGCTGCAGGGCCATATGCCGGCATGAAGATATATGATGCCAGAAAGAAGGTGATAGCGGACCTGGAGAAGGCAAGCCTGGTTGAGAAGAAAGCAAAGCTCAACCACAGGACACCCCTCTGCGAGAGGAGCAACACACCGATACAGATAATACCTATGAAGGAGTTCTACCTGAGGCAGCTAGACGTCAAGGAGAAGGTCAGGGAAATGTCCAAAAAGATCAAGTTCCATCCTGAGAAGCACAGGCAGATACTGGAGAACTGGATAGACTCTGTCACGATAGACTGGCCGATATCCAGAAGGCGGTACTACGCCACAGAGATACCCATCTGGTACTGCAAGGCATGCGGTAAGCCCTGCCTGCCTGAGCCAGGTCCCTACTACAGGCCCTGGAAGGACAAGCCGCCATTCAGCAAGTGCGAGCACTGTGGGGAAACCAAGGGGTTTGTGGGAGAGACCAGGACGTTCGACACTTGGATGGACTCAAGCATATCAGCCATGTTCGTTGCAGGATACAAGAGGGATGACACCCTTTTCAAAAAAGCATACCCGACTGCAATCAGGCCTCAGGCAAAGGATATTGTTCGGACATGGCTGTACTACACGATACTGAGGTGCTACCAGCTTACAGGCAAGCCACCCTTCGAGCATGCCTGGATAATGGGGTACGGAGTGGACGAGAAGGGAGAGAAGATGTCCAAATCAGAGGGCAACGTGCTCGACCCCATACCCATGCTGGAGAAGTATGGGGCAGACATATTCAGGTTCTGGAACACGTTTGAGGCCTCGCTCGGGAACGATATCAGGTGCTCTGAAAGCTACTTTGAGCCAGCAGCCAAGTTCCTGACCAAGCTCTGGAACGTGTGCCGCTTCATATCATCCTTCCCGATGCCCAAGAAGAAGCCTGCACTTCTCCCCTTGGACGAGTGGATATTGTCAGAGCTTTTATCTGTAGTGGAGAAGTCACTGAAGGGTTATGAGGATTTCAACTTTTTCATTCCAGCAACAGAAGGAAGGGACTTTGTCTGGAACGTGTTTGCCCCACATTATCTGGAGATGGCAAAGGCCAGGGCGTACGGGACTGACGCCACAAAGGAGGAGCAGGACGCTGCCCTCTGGACCCTGTACCACTGCCTCAGGACAGTCCTGGAGATAATGGCACCTGTCATACCGTTCATAACAGACCATGTGTACAGGGAGCTCTATGACAAGAAGGGCGTGCATGTGCTGACATTCCCAAAGCCTGGAAAGCACGCCAAGCCCAAGTTCACGACAGAGGCCCTCATCGAGCTGAACAGCCAGGTCTGGAAGGCCAAGAAGGACAAGGGACTCTCGCTCCGGGCAGAGCTGTTCGGGCTCTCAGTCCCGAAGAAGTTCCAGCCCATCGGCGACGACCTTAAGAGGGCGCACAACGCTGAAGTTCTGAAGTATGCTGAGAAGGTCACAGTCTCGTTCTAACACTTTTAAATCTTCCCTCCAATTTAGTTATTTCAGTGATGATATATGGCAAGAAAAAAGACCGGCAACCATAAGATCCCTTATCTCAAGGGAAGTGCACCCAAGAAGAGAAGCTCAACAGGAGCAGTGGACCAGACAACAGTCGATTTTGCAGTATGTTGCACAGCCATCCAGCCAGTCTTAAGGGGTAAAAGGGGCAAAAAACCAAAACCAAAACCGATGGACACCCTTGACCTGACTGAAATTGGCAACCTTGGTACATGCGCGGCAAGGGTCGTCTATCAAGGCCTGGATATAGAACGCGGCGAAACCCTTCCGGATTTTTATCGGTGTGTTTTGCGGAACGGCGTTCCGGTGGGAGTGATTGACCCGGTCAGTCGGAAGTTCAAAATCTACGCTACTGAAGATACCGATGATATGTTGGGCCAGCTCCAGAGGGGTTTTAGAAGCAAGGGGTACGGTGACTTATGACAGAGAAGCTGAGGCGTCTGGAGAGGGAAGTCAGGAGCCTTGACGGCTGCTGGATGAACATAAACACGCATAACTGCAAGGATTTCCTCAAGTAAGCCTTTTTCTTAAGAGCATCCAATAATTACTTATGCTAGAGATAGTTTTTCTGGGAACAGGC
>DAOVIL010000004.1 GCA_030673725.1 Candidatus Aenigmatarchaeota archaeon
GGAAAGTCAAATTAAAAAGATGAAAAACCGTGTTGTCGGCTATCTTGTGCTAGGCTTTGCCTGCCTGATGGGATTCGTAGTATACTCCTTCAATACAGCGATGACAGACATAGTCTCATCTGCATGCGCGCACGGGGAGGCATGTGCGATGTGGGGGACGCTGACGCTGCAGACCAACGTGAGCCTGGCGATAACAGGATTCGTCGCGGCGCTTGGCCTGTACCTCATATTCTTCGGCAAGGAAGAGAAGACCATAACCAAGATAATACAGAAGACCGTAAGGCCGTCCAGAGAGGACGTGGACAAGAAGAGGAAGAAGGTGCTGAACACGCTTGAAGGCGAAGAGAAGGAAGTGTTCTCAGTGCTCATAGAATCAAAGGGCTCCATCCTGCAGTCAGAGCTGATAGAGAAGACCGGCATGCAGAAGGTCAAGATGACGAGGGTGCTTGACAGGCTCGAAGGGAAGAAGCTGATTGAGAGGAAGAGAAGGGGCATGTCAAACGTGGTGATGATAAAGGAGTGACATGAGCAAGAAAAGGAAGAAGAGTATGTTCCTGGCGGGCCTGGTGGGATCCATCTCCGCAGTGCTTTCTGTTCTAGGTTTTGCCGGCGCCATCTGCGTTCCCTGCACCCTGACGTTCCTTACTGTCTTTGGCATAAGCACAGCATTCTTCGCATCAACCTTCCACTGGATATTTCTCATAATAGCAGTGGTATCATTTGTCGTGCTAATCGAGCTCCTTCTCCACCATAAGGGCAAGTGCTTCATCTGCGGACGCAGGCTGAGGAAGAAAAGAAACTAGTTACAGCCAAACCTTATATGCTGTTTCATGCCTCTCTAAACCAGAAAAAAGGAGGTATATGATGAAACATAAAAGACGCGTGGGTATGGTAGTGTTCCTGGCGGCAGTCCTGTCGGTATCCGTGATGCTGACGGCGGACACCATCCAGGGCCTTTCCGCGCACGGTGACCCTATCACAAGCGAAGTGTCATGCGGTTCAGAATACTGCGAAGATAACGGATGTGCTTGCGATACAGTGGGATGCGAAGCCCCAACATACGCTGCCTGCAATGGGAACTGCGCCTGCGACAGCCAAACGTGTGGATAAAGGATAGTCATATGAAAACGATAAATATACTGTTAGTGGCAGTGATAGTGGCAGTTGTTGCAAGCGCAGGATTCTTGTACTCCATGCCCTCGGCATCTTCAGGGGAAGACAGCAGCTTTGCCCAGTGCCTGACCGATAAGGGTGCCATAATGTACGGCACTGACTGGTGTTCCTACTGTAAGAAACAGAAGGCCATGTTCGGAGAATCGTTCAGAGACATCGACTACAGGAACTGTGACACTGTCGGGGAAGAGTGCAGCCAGGCAGGCATCAGAGGATATCCTACCTGGGTGATAGGCGGAAAGAACTATCCTGGCGTCAGGAGCTTTGAAGAACTGGGCAGCCTTACGGGCTGCGAGCTGTAGGCTTGTTTCGTAAACGTTTATACGAAGTAAAGCCGAAGGCGTAAAGGTTTAGTCTAAAGAATAAGCTTATTCCTGCACCCTAGGCGCAAGGATGAAGTTCAATGCTATCTTGTCGATTGACCTGAAGGTTATCCTCATGGGGTAGTCAGGGCCGAACTCCAGAAGGAGGTTGGGCGAGAGCTTGGAGGCTTTTATCATCTTCTTCAGGTAATCCAGCGGGTACTGGGACTTTATGGGCTGCTTGACGGTCAGGTTGGTCAGCCCGCCCTCACCCTTCTTTATCTCGAGCTCTGTGCTGGAGATGTCGCCCTTTGCCATCATCTTGAATGACTCTGGCCCAGCCTCAAGCACAATGGAATCGCCTATCAGCTCTGCGTCTGCAACGCCCTCTTCCAGAACCTTTGAGTCTATCTCGACTGAACCGGAGAACTGGAGCTGGTCAATCGGGGGCTTCTCGACCTTGACGTCTATGAGCGGTATCTCGAATGTCCTGGTGCCCCCGCCAAGGACCTTTATCCTCAGCCTGTTCTTGGTGGACTCCAGGCTTATCTTGTCGCTGCTCTTGACCCTCTTCAGGACAGCCGCCAGGTTTGCCATGTTTATGCCCAGCTGCTCTGCCTGCTCCACCTTGAACTCGTCGAAAGCGCTTGAAAGAATCTTGAAGTCGACCACAGACACCATCGTCCTGTCCGGCGATACAAGCGACATGCCGTTCTGGTCCACGTTGAATATGCCCTCGTCTATTATCTCAGCTATTATGGGAATAGAATTCTTGAGCAGGTCAACATCCGAAAGCACTGCTGTAAACATAAACAATTCTTGGTTGTAGGATTTAAATCCTTAACAACTTCCCCTCCAGTTTCCTCACCCTGTTCAGGAGAGCATTATCCAAACCTTTCATGTCCTGCACTATTTCTCCCTGGAGTTCCAGGCCATCTCCGACAGAGACGACCCTTCCCATCACTCTCACCAGGCTGCTGGCCTCTATGTCAGGCGCTTCCTCCAGGCTGACGTCTATCTTTCCTGAACCATCATCAAGGACGAACCTGTTCCCTTTCGTGTCCACCACAGTCCCTGTTACGCTCACCCTCATGTCAGACGGCTGTATCTCAGAAACACCCTTCTCTGCCGCTGGCATCTTCCTCTGGAATCCCTCTCCTTCAGGCATACTTAAATTACTGGATATAATATTTATATTGTTGAGGATGGAGAGGACGCATACAGCTGGAGTGAAAGCAGGAAAGGATGTTTTGGTCCAGGGCTGGGTAGAGAGCGTAAGGGACAAAGGGGCCCTGAAATTCCTTTTGCTGAGGGACAAGACAGGCACAGTCCAGATTATAGCGAAAAAGGGAGTTGTCCCGGACGGCATAATGGATACCATAGCATCCCTGAACAAGGAGGACTGCATATCTGTTACAGGAGAAGCGAAAGATGCACCCAAGTCAGACGCTAAAGTGGAGATAGTGCCCAAGAAGCTGGAGCTGGTCAGCAAGTCTGCCGTTCCCTTACCTTTGGATGAGAACTCGCACAAGGACCAGAGGTTCGATTACAGGTTCATGGACATCAGGAACCCGAAGATACTGAACATCTTCAGGCTGAAGGATGTGGTCTTCACCCTGATAAGGGAATACTTCGAGTCGAATAATTTCATAGAGATACACACGCCTGTCATACAGGCGGCCGGGGCAGAGGGCGGTGCCACCATGTTCCAGTTCAAGTACTACGACAGGACAGCCTTCCTGAGGCAGTCGCCGCAGCTGTACAAGCAGATGATGATGTCATCGGGCCTGGACAAGGTGTATGAGATAGGCCCTGCATTCAGGGCAGAGCCCCACCATACCAGGAGGCACGTGAGCGAATTCATGTCAGTCGATTATGAGATTGCCTGGATAAAGTCAGAGGAGGACGTGATGGAAGTGATGGAGAACCTGGTGCACCACGTCTACAAGGGCCTGAAGGAGAAGCATGCGGGCCTGATGAAGGAGCTGGGTGCAGAAGTGAAAGCCCCGAAGGTGCCCTTCAAGAGAATGACATACGAGGAAGCGATAAAGCTCCTGAAGATAAAGTGGGGAGAGGACCTGGGAGACGACGAGGAGAGGAAGCTGGGAGAGATAATGAAGAAGAAAGGCCATGAATGGTACTGGATAACCAAGTTCCCTGCAGAGATGAAGCCGTTCTACATCATGATGGACGGCAAGTATTCCAGAGGATTCGACCTGGACTACAGGGGGATGGAGATGACGTCAGGCGGCCAGAGGGAGCACAGGTATGATGTGCTGGTTAAGATAATGAAATCCAAGGGCCTGAACCCTGACGACTTCAAGTTCTACCTTGACCCCTTCAAGTATGCATGCCCGCCCCATGGCGGTATAGGCTTCGGAGTCGAGCGGTTCATACAGCAGATACTCGGCCTCACAGACATAAAGGAAGCCATCATGTTCCCAAGGACACCCGAGAAGCTCGTGCCGTAAAGCTACCTGAGATTTCCATGAACCGAAAAGGACAGATGTTCATTGTGACAATGGTGTTCATGACAGGCCTGATTTTCGCTGTCCAGCAAATCCTTTACCAGTATTCCTTCATAGACCCTGCAGACCCGATGCAGAGGAATGACGCCCCCCTCTTCTATATGATAAGGGACTCGTACAATGTCTCGATAGAAACCCCAGGGCTGACCTTCTCCAGGGCGAACCAGTCTGTCCAGGAGCTGCACACATGGCTGATGACAAGGGGCATGGGGCCGTACAACCTGGAGCTGCGCTATAACGGCCTGGCTGACCCGGACCTGAAACGCGCCAACTGGGGGACAAGCAGCCCTGCGCTCATCCTGAATGTCCACCTTACAGGCCCGACAACAGACTCCAGGGCGACTTACAGATTCTACGGCTGAACCCAAATATATAAGCGGGCTCGGACAAATTATAACCATGAGGACCCAAAGAAAGGGCGCTTTCCAGGTCAGCATGGGATTCATCATCACTGTGGTATTCGCAGTGGTGCTCCTTACCCTTGCCCTCCCCTGGCTGACAGAGACAGTAAGCCAGATAAGCGGGGTGACCCATCAGGTCACTGACCTGGCAAGGTCAGAGCTCCTGAACGAGATAGCCCAGACAGGAGCAAAGGTCGGCATAGCTGCACCCCCTGTAACCGCATGGAGGAGGGGAGAGACAGGAGCCTTCGCCATAGGCATCAAGAACAAATACACTGACCAGGGCAAGACGTTCTACATAAATGTCTACCTGGTGGGCCTTGGGGGAAACCTGGCAGGAGAGTCTGCGGCAGCCTTGCAGGGTGATGTGAGCAAATGGCTGACATTCTTCTCGAACGAATTTGTCGAGGCAGGAGGCAGCAAGTCCAGCAAAATAATAATGAAGCCTGCAGCTGACGCAAGAGCAGGCATCTACCAATTCAGGGTGCTGGTATGCGAGTCCCAGCCATGCACGACGCTTGAAGCGACGCCCGAGAGCAACATATACGGCTCTGAATCATTTGCGATAGAGATTGAGGCCTTCTAAGAAACCTTTGTCCCTTCGGATTTGCTCCACATAAAGGTCGTGTCTCGTAGACACGAGACATCTCTGCATCAGAGATGCAGATTTCATCCAAGCAAGGCCTTCCTTTTTTTCTTGTTATTTTAACCCCTCTATACTATATTATATAATATGAACGCGGGCATGGTTTTCGCGCTTATTTTCACTGTAATCGTGATAGGGCTTGTTCTGGTCTTCGGGCTGGGCCAGATGGGCAGCCTTTTCTGCATGTCCAGCGACGCCCAGGTAGGCAAGGCAATGACAGACCTGGAGACAGTGGCTTCAGAGGTATACAACCTGGCAGAGGGCTCAAGCAGGGTGTTCAGAATCAGCCTTCCCGGAGACTCAAAGCTGTGCTTCGTGGATCCGGAGGGCACAGGCATACAGCTCTATACAGCCGCAGACAGCTGGAAGAACTGGGTGCCTGACCCTGTCTACGAGAGCATCATACAGGAGAAGGGCTACAACATCTGGTATGAGATGTGCAGCGGCAAGGGCGGCAAGACACTGTCCTACGTAAAGGTGCCCAAGAATTTCTGTGTAATAGGGGGCAAGAGCATCTACCTGGAGAACAAGGGCCTCTGGGTGGAGATAAGCGTTTAAGGGGTTTGGGAATGGTATCGGCTTTCCAGGTATTCAAGATGCTGTTCGGGCTGATTATATCCGGCTTTGTCCTGTATTTCCTGGTGTTCTATGCAGGCAGCTACAGCCAGACCCAGACAGAATCACAGCAGGTCATTATATTAAAGAACTTTGAGGACCTTGCAAAGGACGTCTATTATACAGGCAACCCCTCCCCCTTCGGGGACTTCAAAAGGGTCGAATTCTCCATGCTCTCCCTGGAGATAAGGGAGCCTGAGGGCAATGCCCAGGTCGTGGCGGATATAGGGAAGGTGACGCTTACTGTTCCCCTATTCTTCAGGCCAGGGGACGAGCTTTTTATTGACAGGGCCACAATGGACCTGGGCTGGTGGGAGTTCCATGTGGCAGAGGCGATGCCCGAGACAAAGGTCATACTCAACCCGATGGAAGTGGGCCCGGAATCCTGGTCATACATGAAGGAGGCAGTAAGGATGATGCCCTCCTCTATAGGGTTCGAGCCCAAGGTCACGTTCGGATTATGTGACGGGGACGTCATCGTAGAGGACTTCCTGGGCCTTTGCGGCCCCTCCAGCGACCCATGCGAGAAGGAATACTTCCTGAGGATATCCAGGCCTGACACAGGCATGTCCAGGTGCACAGCCCAGCTGCCTGAAGGCTACATACTCGCCACGATAGCGCGGGACTGCTCCAATGTGCAGTCAGGCGCCTGCTTCGAGCCCCCATCTGTCGGCACAGGCAATGCGCACATAGCCGGCTCCACCAAAACGTACCTCTACCATGATGCTATGGACTGGGTGGCACTTATCATAGGGGGCAGCAGGTCAGACATATACGGCTTCGCAGGGGAGAACCTCTGGAGGCACAAGAACAAGATGTTCGGGACAGAGGTCGGCCTGGCAGCAGAGATGATGGCTGAGAGGGCCAGGATGCTGGCGACAGCCATAGAGGATGAGGTGAACAGGGGCGGTTTATTGCCAGACAGCCAGAGCGCTGACTGCAAGCAGCTTTACCTGGACCTGGGCACTGTGCTGGATGTCATCACAGACGCGCTCAGCCTGGACGACTACCACACAGCATTCGCCAGCGTGCGCCAGCTCAACGAGAAGCTGGCAGAGGCAGAGGCAATGCACAACGGGCTTGTGAACAAGGGGTGTGAGCCTATAACATGAAAACGAAAAAACTGGCAGGCCAGATGGGGATAATGGAGTACATGCTGATGACGGTCTTCATAATGGTAATAATAGTCATGCTGGTGTTCTTCTTCAGCGGCTGGCAGATATCACAGACACAGATGCAGGGGAGCAGGGTGAAGAGCGAGAATCTGCTTTCCAACCTGAAGAACGTGATGTACTCCCCCCTCTTCATAAGGGATGACAGCATGTTCGATGACGCCAAGCTCACCGCACTCCAGGGCAAGTGCGAGAAGGTGAAGGAAGTGCTTGGGGCGGACGTCTTCATAGAGGTCAAGACCCTGGAGAAGGTGGCTGAGATACCCTGCGACCCGCACAGGTATGACATAAACTGCAACTACTGGTCCATCTGCAGGAGGGACGCCCCGCACAGCGCCCTTGTGATGCCTGTGAACGTCTACAGGAACATGGGGAACGTCCTGGCCTCAGGCATACTGGGAAGGGTGGACCTGGCCATAGTAAAGGTGGGGGTGTATGAGAGCCAATAAGGGACAGACCACACTGGTGATGATAGTGATAATCATAATCATATTCGCAGGAATCATCATGTTCCTCCTCAACCTGGCGGGGACTGTCAGCCAGAAGGAGTACATGAACATGTATTCCCATAACATGCTCCTCTCGATTCTCAGGACAGACACAGGGTACCTGGACTCCAAGTGCCAGACGATGTCAGACACCCTGGCATGCGCCTTCCTGGAGCCCAGCTGGGTGTGCGAGGGCAGCGGGATGAGATGCAAAGATCTGGCAGAAGGGCTTCTGGCAAGCTATACTGGCAAGCTGGAGGCCACCAAGAAGAACTACCTCTACCTCTTCACTGTGGAGCCCACAGGCGGGCTGGTAGTGAGGGACCCTGAAACAGGCGAGCAGATGGTCATACAGGTCGGCAACATGGATCCGTCAGCAAAAGGGGACATAATAACAGCCAATGAGAGGATAGTGAAAGGTGGGAACATCCTGAAAGTGCAGCTTAAGCTCACCAGTGCCCAATGATGGGCCCCTAGAATATTAATAAACAATGGGCACCTAATTTAATTATATGGTGAAGGGCCAGGTCGAATTCATTGCCATCATAGGTATCATCGCTGTTGTAATAGTTGCCGTCTATTTCGCATTCACTTCAGTAGCTCCTGGGGTGACACCCACTGCTCCTGTGTACACTTCTGCAGAGCAGGCTTCTGTCGCAGACACAGTAAACAGCTTCGTCAGGGACGGCACCTCAGAGACCCTCAGGACCCTCAGCACGTATGGAGGCTACCTGTCCCCGCAGGCAGACTCGGTCACATACCTTGGCAAGGAGACATCCTACTGGATGAAGGACGGCTCAGTCAGCTACCCCAACCTGAAGGACAATTTCATAGCAGGCCTCAGGGACTATATCAATACTAACAAAGATGCGCTGGAGAGCTCGCTTGCCGGCCAGGGCGTGGAGTTCGGCACTCCCACAGTCTCTGCCACACTCATGTCAAACCAGATAGTGGCCACAGTCAACATGCCCACAACCTTCAAGGGCGGCCAGGTGCCCCAGCCGTATGTAATCACGATTCCGACCAAGATATCAGATGTTTATGAGTTCTCAAAGGCCCTTGCAGAATACCAGAAGACAGAGAGGTTCCTGGAATACACTACCCTGGCCTCGATGGTGAGCTCCCCGATAACTAACAATGTGAAGGACGTGCCGATGTGGATAGCCCTCGTAAGGTGCGGGGACTATGTGTTCAAGACCTGGTCTGACATACAGCCTGGCGTTGACTATGCGGTCAAGACCACGCTGGCGCACATATACATGCCTGGCAAGGTTCCCACCAACATAGGGGATGTGACGAGCTACCCCAAGTACCCGCTGCCCCCGATGAACGGGAAGAGCTACAGTGACCTGGGAGTCTCCTTTACGCTTCCTGACGACTTCGGTTTTGACAGGAGCAACCTGCAGATAGACCCTGACCCGATAATAGCTTACGCCAAGCCAGTGCCCAGGACAGGGCTGTGCTATGGCGACCCCAAGCTGGTCAGCTACCATCTCGATTACCCTGCAGTCGTGGTCGTCAAGGACTCACTTACAGGCAACCTCTTCAAGTTCGCTGTGGACACGATGATACAGGACAACCTGCCAGGCGACTGGGCCACAGTTGGGTATGAGTCAGACGACCAGGAGGCTATATGTGCTGCCAGGGACTGCCCTGTTGACATAACTGTGGTTGACTCCTCAGGCGGCCCGGTTGACGGCGCTGCCATAAAGTTCGCTGGATGTGGCCTGGGTTCCACTGATGTCAATGGGGAGTTCAAGGGAATTGCCCCCTGCGCTGCAGGCCCCCTTCACGTGTTCAAGGCAAATTATGGGACATACCAGCAGGCATTTGACGAGAGCGATATAAGGGACATAACAGTGACCCTGCCAGGCATACCGCAGCTCAGCGTATACTTCTACGAGGTGCCGATAGAAAACCAGTCTGACTCAAGCGGCGAGAAATACTTCATCTATGACAGGACCATAACGACTGTAGGCAATGACAGGGTGGCCAGGCTGGTCCTGACGAATTCAGCAGACTTCGAGATGTATGAGGTAGTGAGCGAGGATGACATAGCAGTGCTCAACTATGCTCCTGCAGGCAACTATGGCCTCTCATCGGGGCTGTTCTCAAGCGACATAGCCACCATGTATGGAGGGGCAGTCACATCATACGAGATAACAGAGGACATGAACGGAAAGGCGCTCTATGTATACATCCCGACCCTTGTGGGATTCGAGAACATAGACAATGACGATGACATAGTGGGCGCCACAGATACCCTTTCAACTGTACTGAGGAACCTGGGCATAGGCCCGATATCAAGCACACCCTTTGTCCAGACAGGGGCACTGGAGGTTACCCTATGAACATGAAGACATTCAGCATAGAACTTGGAGCGATACTGGTATGCTACATGCTGATTATGCTGCCGGTGGTGTCAGCCACTGACGTCAACGTACTGTTCAACGGAGAGCTGAAGGAGACGGTTGTCATATCCCCAGAGAACCTGGTGAACAGGCAGATAAACATAGTGCACCTGCCGAACGACATAACCTGGACCAACGTGAAGGTCCTGATATCTGTCAGCTCAGCCAGCCTGGCCAAGTCCATAAGCAGGATACTGGTCTACAAGTGCAAGAACAACAACCCTGTGGACTGCATAAAAGCCGAACCATTGGAGTTCGAGGCATATGTGGACACAGAGCTCTCCTGGAATGACATCTCAGAGAAGACAGGCGCAGGCATGTACCCCCAGTTTGCCAATGTGCTCATGTTAGTTAAGCTGGAAGGCGACGGCACAAGCTGGACAGCTTTCTGGGACACGATTGAGAGGACCAACTACAATGTGTTCACCACCAAGAGCAGCGAGGTCGGAACCATAGACATAGAGCTGCAGTCTCTGGAGGTACTGGGGCCAGTGAAGAACTTCATAATGGAGAACCAGATGCTTCCCTTCACCTGGCTGAAGAGCGTGGCCTTCTCAGCCAGGAACCTTTTCGGGATAGGGGCCAATGAGAAGGAGCTGGACACCAATGACCTGCAGGGAGTCAGGCCGCCCTCCACCACAGTGACCTCCATATCAAAGGATTTCTTCTTCATGTTCCCCGAGACAGCCAATGTGAACCATCCAGTCGTCCTGAACAGGAACCCGACCTACACATGCGGCAACAATATCCCGGAGCTTGAGCTGGGAGAGACCCAGGTGAACTGCTGCTATGACAACGGCTGCCCGGCAGGCAGCTACTGCGACCTGAGGGACGCTGATGACCCGGCGACAGGCACATGCAAGAGCGATAGCAACATAGCGCTTGAGGTCCTGCCTGTGCCGCCCGCACAGGTGGACGACTGCACCCAGCAGGTGCAGATAGACGTCTCAGCCAGGCTGATGAACGCGCCCTCCAACCTTCCGGAGACAGCGTCAGGAAGGATTACGCTAAAGGATATACCATATCCTGTCACATGCACCAGGTACACGATGGACACGTACAGGTGCCCGCTGGCCATCCCATCGCCTGCAGGATGCGGCTTCGGTGATTCAGGCGTGGGCCCGAACAGGCTGTCCCTGACTATTACCTACACAGACGGGGCAAACCAGGTGTCAAAGGACTTCGAGAGGGGCTTTGGCACAGTCACGATGAACTATGACTGCGCCTGCCCTGAAGGCTACTACTGCGACTCAGAAAGGCTTAAGTGCCAGCCAGAAGGCTCCATAACATTGGGAGTGCTTTCAGTCAGGTCATTCATAGATGATTACAACGAGGCAGGGGACAGCATAGATGTCCAGCTCAAGATAAACAATCCGCCCTCAGACCTTGAGGTCACAGGGGCCGAGTACAGGCTGGGCTACATGACATTCAATGGGGACAACGAGACAGGCATGACAGGCTCCATCACATGCACTGGCGGGCCAGAGACAGGCTACATATATGACTGCCCGATACCTTTCTCTATAAGCAACTATGACCACACCAAGCAGTATGTGGTGAGGGACAACAGCATGAGCTTTGATGTCGCCTACAGCTCAGGCCCTGACACCAAGACAAAGGCCCTGACAACCGGCTTCTCTGACGTCACAATACCTAGCTACAGGTGCGGAGACAGGACCTGCCACCCGGAGGAGAACAGCGACAACTGCTGCACAGACTGCGGGTGCGATGCACCAGGCACATTCTGTGATGCTGAGAGGGGCTGCCAAACCACAGGGGATATAGCGGTGGTTGTGGACAGCGTCACTCCGGACACTGTGGATGGCTGCAAGAAGCAGCATACCATCAACATAACAGCCCATATAGAGGGCATGCCGTCTGACGCCAGGCTTGATTACTCGTCCCACCAGATGGAAGGCGCCGCTTCAGGATGGCCTATGGCATGCGGCCAGCCCAACCAGTTCACAGGGATAATCCAGTGCTCCCTGACTGTCCCGCCACAGAACGGCTTATGCCAGGGAATCTCCCTGCCGAACCAGTATGTGATAAGCCCGAACACCCTCAACATCAAGATATCATACTCTGACGGGGCCGCAATGGCAACCAAGACCCTGACAGCGGACTTCAGCGAGATCAGGATAAACCCGAGGGCGGTGTGCGGTGATAATGTCTGTGAGGACAACCTGGGCGAGAGCGCATCCAACTGCTGCCTGGACTGCTCCTGCACGAACCCTGCATACTTCTCCCCGCCGCAGGGCAACATAATGGATTATTACTGCAATTACGACCCAGCTGACCCCAATGACAATGGCGAGTGCAGGTACAAGAATGCCATAAGCCTTGATGTCAAGAGCCCGACAAGCACAGTCAGATTCACTAGATGTGAGATAAGCAATTCACTTGATGTGCTGGTTGATATAGTCAACCCACCCACACAGATGAGGGTGGACGGCTGGACAGCCACTGTAGGCAGGGTCAAGAACAACGGCACAGACGACATAACTTCTGAGGAGAACACCGCAGTCATGTGCGAGGAAAAGAACACAGGCAGCTACAACTGCAGCATCCAGATACCTGCAATAGGCGACTGCAGGTCAGGACAAGTGTACAAGTTCACTGATAATACCCTGTCAGTCTCCCTTTCCTATCCAGACGGCCCGATCAGGGAGATAGCCTCGCTTACAGAAGATGTGGTCGATGCAGAGGTGACCCAGAGCACCAAGACCCTCTTCGAGATAATGGAAACCTCCATAAGCAAGATGCAGGAAAAGCTGGCTGAGATCGAGAAGCTGATGAAGAAGTCAATGGAGTACATGGAGAGGTGCATGAACTGGAAGATTGCTGCTGCAGCCATCAATGCTTTCCTTACGATTCTCGGGGCCTTCGCGGATATATTAGGCGCAGGCAGCGGCAACCTGAAGGGAGGCTGGTCCACTATGGGAAGCACAGTGGGAAGCGCTTTCATAGCTACAGTGACCGCCATATGCGATGCGGTTTTGAAGTATAATGAGGCAATGATAGAATACCAGGCAGCACTGCTGGACCAGATAGCAGGGGAGATGTGCATGGATATGTACCACCACCAGGTGGATGAAGGCCTGTGCAAGAACAAGGAGACCCAGTGCCTGGGACAGATGACCAAGTGCCTGAAGGATATGAGCAGCAAGATGAAAGGCCACTTCAATAACATAGATGGCCTGATGGACCAGGTTACAGCCAGCATGAACACCGCAAGCAAGTCATGGGAAAAGGTGGGCGAAGCTGCAAAGCAGATTGGCCGGGGATGGGATAGAACAGCTGCTTTCGTCATACTTGAGAGGGGCAACATAGCCGTGACGTCCACCAAGAACGTATGCAACCATAACGGCCTCGGCGGCACCCAGGCCAGGCCAGCCTGCAGAGATACCCCCATAAGCTACAGGGCAGCCAAGTGCAGTTCTGGAGGCAGGGCCTTCGTCACATTCACTGCTGGAAGCGGCGCCTCAGAGCAGCCCTCGACGATTGGTATGGGGCGTGTGAGGGACCTTGTGCCTAACCTGGGAATCGGAAGCGAAGTGCTCGTTACATTCAAGTTGTACTGTGACGACAACAAGAACAATATATTCGAGATTGACAGGGACAGATTGCAGAATAGCCTGACCAAGGAAATCAAATTCGAGGGAAGCAGCGGGATGGGCGGCGCCCCGGCATGCAGGTGCAAGGGTTATACCGGCACTGATGCAGGTGACGGAGGCGCTCAAACCGGAAACACCATCACCCTGGGACAGCCATTCGATATGAGCATGGCTGATTCACCCAAGACGTTCACAATCAACCCCACATACAGGTTTGAGGTTGTGGCAAGCAGTTACGCTGATTATATCTCTTCAGAGTCATGGGACTTTAACTTTGAGATATATGACCAGGCGGGAGCACTGAAGGCATCCGACACAGTGACTCAC
>DAOVIL010000125.1 GCA_030673725.1 Candidatus Aenigmatarchaeota archaeon
ACGAATGAAAAAATAACAGCAGCTAACATTATGTATAAGTAATGACGGACTGCGTACTCGTATGTCGGATACCCGCGCGATATTCTTTGTCTTTCAGACAGAAAATCACCTGAGGAGAGGGTGCTCGATGACCCTCCGGACAGTATTGCCCGGAGGGATTACTTTTGGAGGAAGCCCAAGCTGAGTAAGTACTCTTGGAGGAAGCCCAAGTAGAAGGGCCTGGAAGACCCGCCTGAAATCGCTGTTTATTAGCAGATTATCTAATTATCATCATGGCCAAGAAGAAAGCCAAAAAGAAGACCAAGTCCAGCACCCAGAAGATCGAGATTGTCGTTAAGACAGAGGCTGCGAAGAAGGCAGCCAAAAAGAAGAAGACAGCCAGCAGGCCCAGGTACACCAGGCCCTATTACAGGCTGGCAAAGGCAGGGACAGTAGCGGCCATTGTTGGGGGAATCATCAAGCTGACTGCAGTGACGAACACCTTTCCCTACCCGTCAGACCTGATAGCCAATGTGATAATATTCTGCGCAATAATAGGGATAGCCATAGACTTCGCCAAGGGCGGCATAATGGATTAGCGGATTATCTTGCCGATCTTGTACAGGACAGCCATGCACACCAATATCGCCACTGATACCAGCATCCCGACTGCGCTGATGGCCGGCACATGCATCACTGGATTCCCTGTGATAGCTGCGGTTCCTGCAGGCCCGGTGAATATCGGCACCAGGGATATGAGAAATAATGCGACAGCAAGCGCCAAGACCACCCTCGCTCTGACTTTCATCATAAACACATCTCCTATTTTAAGTTTCCCATTATATTCTTCCCCCGAAATGATAAAAGCATACCAATACGTCAATCAGCAAACCCTGAATTGACGCAAGACGAACCCTTCTGGACAGGAAAGGGGGCTCCGGTGACGGCGGGGAGCGGGTTATTTCTTCCAGGCGAAACAGTAAGCGGCTATCAGGCCCAGGCCGATGAACAGCACTATCAGGGCGCCTATTAACCAGATGCTGTGCACAGGGAACATGGACAGGCCCAGGAAAGAGGCTATCCCTATGGCTGTCATCACTATCCCGCCTGTTATGATGTCCTTCCCTGTGGTGCCCTCATCCTTGAAGGCCTTGGGGTTCTTTGACTGCAGGTACAGCCTGAATATGGCAACAGCTGTGCCGCACAGTATCCCTACAACAAGCAAATCGTATACGTCGAACATCCAATAGATAATTGGTTTCAGGTGGTTATTAACTTATATCAGCTTCTTGCCTTCAGGGTCTGTTATGTGTATTATGTTCACAGGGCACGATTCTGCAGCAGCCTTGTTCTTGGCCACGTCCTTCTCGCCTATCTGCCTCTTGTTGTTCTTGCTTCCTTTTAGGAACGCCTTCCCGTCGTTGTTCATCCCCCAGAATTCCGGGGCAAGGGAGACGCACACCCCGCAGCCTATGCACTTGGACCTGTCGTGCTCTATCGTGAACTTCTTTCCCATTATGCATCCTCCTTCTTGGTCTCTGCCAGCTCCATCGGCTGGCCGCAGCACACAAGCTCTCCCCCGCCTGCCTTTGTGACGGTCACTTCATTGCCGCAGACATTGCACTTGTAGTGCTCTCCAACCTCTTTCACATTCACCATATGTACCTCCTATCCTACCTTAGGTTTCAGCATGTCTATGTGCTCTGACTCAACCCTGGTGAGGGCCTGGAATATCTCCTTCACCCTCGGGTCTTTCGCTTCTGCAGCAGACTTGGCGTACACCTCTGTGGCATGCACTTCCCTTCTGACGGACTCCTTCAGGTTCTCCAGGGGGCTGTTGCAGGGCTCTGTGCCTGTCTCTGCCTCAGGTATGCTCAGTGCCTTTGTGATGAGGGATGCGTGCTCCCTCTCAACCTTCATCAGGGCATGGAACATGGTCTTGTCCTCCCCGCTCTCTGCCGTCCCCTCACAGCAGGCATAGAACTGGGTGGCGCTCACCTCGAGCTTCAGGGCCTCCTCCAGGTTCTTCTTGTCTGTCTCTTCCAAATCCTTCACAGGGTTGGGGTTGACATACTCCGCAGCATGTATGATGTACTTCCCTGGAGCTCCGCAGAAGGGGCACTGTGTGGGCGCCTCGTCCCCCAGGTAAGGGTTGCCGCATATCCTGCACTTCCAGACCTTTATCATGGTATCTTTAACTCCCTCCCTGTACCCTTATCCGACTATGAGCTTCCTAACCATCAGCTTGGTGACCTTCTCCTCGAACTCCTTCTTCTTCCCAGGGTCGGCGTTCGAGTCGAACAGCATGGACTTGACCTTATCCCAGACAACATTGGCGTCTGCCTTCTCCATGCCCAGGACCTCCCTTATGCAGTCGTCAAGCATCTGCTTGCTCTTGAAGTCCCC
>DAOVIL010000112.1 GCA_030673725.1 Candidatus Aenigmatarchaeota archaeon
GGTCAAGATGGAGATGTCCGAGATGCCGCCTTCCGAGCTCATGTCCCTCATATCCCACGTAAAGGACATGGAGAGGGAGATAATCAATCTGAAGGAGAGTGTAATCCCTCCGGCAAACATAGTCAAGATAACCAGCAACGCCGCAACGATACAGCGACTGAAGGACGAGATGACGAACCTCAGCAAGGTGGCTGCCGCCATGTCCCCTGATGACCTGGTTTCCCTTGTGTCCCAAGTGGGGGAGATCGAGAACACAATCGATGACCTGGGCGAAAAGGTCGATGCCCTCCGCACCACCAAGATACCTAAGGAGATACTGGACATAGAGAAGCACGGGAATGAGTTGAAGAAGCTGAGGGATGACATAAAGACCCTAAGGGCCACCATAAGGAAGGATGTGGCCAATGTCGCAGTCAGCGTCCTCAAGGGCGTGAAGGGAGACATATTCCAGGACGTCCAGAAATTCAAGAACGTCATAAGCGGAATAGAGGAGAGGACAGCAGGCGAGATAAAGGGCCTGAGGGACGAGGTGGCCAGTCTGAGGGCAGGCCAGGAGAAAACGGAAATAGGCAAGCTTGGACCAGGTCCGCAGACAGAGCAGAGGATAAACAAGATAATGTCCGAGAGGACAGAGAGTTTCAAGAATATATTGCTCGGTATGGAGAAGAGGACCAATGGCGAGTTGAGCAGCCTGAGGGACGAGGTGTCCGCGCTTGCAAAGGCTCAGGAGAAGGCAGAGCTAGACAGGGTGATGCCTGATGAGACCATAGAGAAGAAGATGGACAGCATGCTTTCCAAGAGAATGGACGATATAAAGGTCAACATAACGCATGGTATAGTGCATGAGATAAGGAAAACCCTGGAGAGTTGATATGGCGAAACAAGACATGGCAAAGGAGATGGTATCCCTCAAGGCCGGCCTGAAGAACCTGGCGATGGAGGCGCACAAGGAGCATTACGGGAGGCTCCTGGAACGGGTTGACAGCGGCCTGGAAGGCACAGAGGCACTCAAGGAGGAGTTCTCCAGCTTCGTAAACGAGATAAGGAACAACAGGGAGGCGATAGAGAAGATGCGGATGGACATAGCATCCATGAGGAGCCTTATGAGGGGTGAGGTGCCTGAAGAGGGGATCCCTGCAGCAGCGTCGGACATGTCCCTGCTCACAAGGGACATAGAGACCCTGAAGACAAGGATAAAGTGGCTCGAGAGCAAGGCGACCCTCCCGAACATCGACAACATGAGGGCAAGGGTGGAGGCGCTGGAAAACCAGCTGGGCAGCATCAAGATGGCGGTGCCTACTATCATAGAGTAATGTTATGAAAAACATAGTCTGGTTCATCCTGGGCGTAATAGCGGGGCTGGCGTTGGCATTCTACGGGCTCCCCTACCTGGGGATAGTCTAACCACAACCTTTAAAACGCATCCTTCTTATTTTGATTATGGGATTCCTTAGTTTTCTAAAGAAGAAAGAGAAGCCAGCGGAGGAGCCTGCAGCCCCGAGGGAAGAGGACGTCAGGATAGAGGAGTTGGCGGGCTGGTTCAGCCAGGCGTTCAGGGAGAAGTTGGATTCTGCGAAAAGCGATGTAAAGGGGATGTTCAGGAGCATAGCATCCAACCTGGAGTCAATGGAGAAGGCATCTAAGGGGCTGGAGAAGGCGGAGTTCGAGACAGGGGACAAGACATACGCAGCAGTCAACATGATAAAGAACGATTACGTAAAGAAGCTGAAGAGGGCATTCCTCTGCGCTTCCAGGGAACCCGAAAGCGATTACGCTTCACTCATAAGCTTCCATTCAAAAGTCAGCGTGGCAATAAACGAGCTGCTTGCCATTGGCCCAAGGCAGGCGATACTGCTCTCCAGGTACTTCTCATCCGAGATGAAGACCGTGGTGAAAAAGATAAAGGAAACCAAGGAGACGCTCGATAAGATGGAATCCTTCCTGAAGGGGGAGGGAGCCATAATAAAGGTGAACGACGAGCTGGCAGCCATGCTGGCAGAGCGTAAGGATGCAATCAAGAAACTGGATGAAATCAAGATGCAGCTGAAGGAAAGCGAAGGAAGGCTATCCGAGCTTTCAGGGGAGACGTCTGCCGCTGATGCCAAGCTGAAGGAATTCGAAGTTGGGGAAGAATGGAAGAAGTATGCATCCCTGAAGGAATCCATCAGGCTTGCAGAGGAGGAAGCGTCCGAGGTGGAGGAGTCTGTGCGCTCCGCGCTCTCTGTCACAAAAAGGCCCCTCAAGAAGTTCAGGCATGTCACAGACCAGAAAGTTGATTCCCTGATAAGCGACCCTTTCATCGAGTTCTCAGCCAACCCCACATTCTTCTCGTCTGTGCTGGGCAAGATGCTGGAGACAAACATCGGTCTGAAGGAAAAAGAAAAGGAGAAGCTTGAGGACCTCTCCAGGAAAATCCCTTCCCTGGAGGAGGAGGCAAAGAAACACAGGAAACTTGCTGAAAAGGCGTCTGATGACAAGAGGCAGCTGGAGGCGTGCATGGCCCTGAAGGAAAGGGAGAAGCTGGAGGCAAAGCACAGCGATGCCAAGGTCAGGGAGGAGCGCCTTAAGGCGGACATAAAGAAGGAGAAGGAAAGGATATCGCAGTTCTCAGAAGCGCTGGAGGACTTCAAGAAGAAGGGAGAAAGGCTGATAAACAACTGCACTGACAGGAGGGTCAGGTTGGCCCAGCAGCAAACGATTCAAGATAAAACGACAA
>DAOVIL010000024.1 GCA_030673725.1 Candidatus Aenigmatarchaeota archaeon
AACGGCGAGCACGTCCTTGGGGAGCCAGGCCAGGGGTTCTACCTGGACATAGACCTCGGAAGCTATCCTTTTGTCACCTCATCCAACCCCACACCAGGGGGGGCGCTCAGCGGCCTGGGTATACCTCCCCACTACATAAGGGATGTTATAGGAATCACCAGGGCGTACAACGCAAGGGTTGGGGAAGGCCCCTTCCCAGGAGAGTGGGGAGATTACGAGGAAGTGAAGAGGCGGGAGGACCCGAACTTCGGCGGCTCCAAGCCCAAGCCCCTTACAGACGAGGAGATAGCGAAGGCGATGTCAGGCGACAGGTACTGGATGGGCAGGTGGGTGAGGGTCGACGGCAATGAGCGCGGCACGACCACTGACAGGCCCAGGAGGACGGGAGAGCCGAACTGGGAGCTCCTGAAGCATGCAGGAAGGGTCATAGGCGTGACAAACTGGGCCATCACAAAGATAGACGTGATGGGAGGCAAGCCTGTCAGGCCGATACTTGAGTACAAAGAAAACGGCAACCACGTCTACGGCAAGAATTACAGCTGGCCAGCTATAACGGACAGCATGGCCAGGGAGATGGTCGAGAGCGGTTTTGATGCCTTCCCCAGCGGCGTGCAGAGGTTCCTGATAGACTATGCAGTGTTTACAGGCAGGCCTGTGGGGTATGCATCCATACACAAGGCAAGGAACATGACTGTGACAAAGGACGTGTTCGAAAGAACAAGAGAAGCGATTGGCTGAATCACTTCTTTTTCTTCTCTTCCTTCAGGGGAATCTTGGTCTTCTTGACAGCGGCCTTCCCTGCCTTCACGACCTCTCCCTTCTCCTTCTTGGCGGGAGGCTTGACCTCAGCGTATTCTGTCAGCTCCACCTTCTCGCCCGCAAGCTCAGCAGGCAGCTTCTCCCTCATCATGATGGCGACTATGGAGCTGAACAGGACAGAGAGCAGCACTATCAGGAATATTATGTTCAGTATCACATTGGCCACTACAGGATAGCCTATGCCTATTATGACAGTGGCCACTATGGGTGCCATGGCAGCGGCTGCGAGCCCCCTGGGAGCGACAAAGCTTACCAGCATCATCTCCTTCCTGGAAAGGTCTTTCCTGATATCCTTGCCAAGCGTCGGATAGACGAATATGGGCCTGAACAGGAAGACAGCGACGAAGAACACCAGCACCATCAGCGTCTGAGTCATGGTAAGCGTGAACATTATCTGCGCTCCCAGGAGGGTGAAGACTGATATCCTCAGCATCTCTGACAGCTGGTCCTCGAATGCCCTGACCTCCTTCTTCTCCCTGAACACCAAGTTGCCTGCCAGTATGCCGCAGACAGCGACAGCCAGCATGCCTGAGCCGCCTATAATCTCCGCAAGCGTGTAGGTTATGAGGGCAACCGCCAGGAGAAGGAGCGGGGTGTACTGCCTGAGCATCCCCTTCATGACCTTTGAGACAGCAAGCCCTATTATTATGCCTGTGCCCACGCCAGAGGCAACCATCATCCAGAACTGGGTGGCATATCTCATGGGCTCGAACAGCGCGCCTGGCTGCAGGACAACCAGGTCAAGGAATATGATGGGCAGAAGGACAGTCAGCGGAGCGTTGAATATCGACTCTATCTTCAGTATGGCTATTGCCTTCCTGGATTTTGAGAGGATGTTCTCGAAAGCCAGCAGGACCCCTGTCCCAGTGCCCCCGATGACTGCGGCCAGCAGGAAGGAGTATACCCAGTCTATGCCGAATATCAGGTGGGCCACCACCCCCAGGATGATGGTATTGAATATCACCCCGATTATGGCCAGGTTGACAGAAACATTGGAGAACTTCTTGAACGCGCTGAAGCTCAGGTTGAAAGCGCCTGTGAACACTATCATTATCAGCGCCAGCACCCTGAGAAAATCAGGCACAGAGCCCATTGCCGTGACGTCCACCAGGGTAAAAGTGAGCATGTTGCTTATGGCAGGGTTGTTGAACACAGTCGGCCCCATCAGGAGCCCCAGCATGAGCAGGAAGAATGCGTCAGGAACACCGTACTTCCTGCAGATGTTCGCTATTATCACGCCGAAACCGAGCAGGAAGGCGAAGTAGGTGACAGTGGTCACAATATCCAGCATGTATATTATTTCACTTTTCTTATTAAAAAACTATTTTACAACCAGTTTTTCCCTGTCACTGCCGGCAGTCTCGAAATCAGTCGACCATGTTATCGCTTTCGCGGGGCAGGTGTCCACGCACAGCCCGCACTGCATGCACTGCGTCAGGTTGAACTCTATCTTCCCTTTCCTGATGAACCTTATCGCGACAGACGGGCAGACAGCCACGCACTTCTTGCACCCTATGCACTTCTTGGGGTGGTACTCCAGCTTTCCCCTGAACCTCCTGAAAACCGGCACCTTCTCTTTCGGGTACTTCCTTGTGAAAGGCTTCCTGAAAAGGTTTCCCAATGCCTCGAAAGTCAATGACATCTAGAACACCACCAGCCTTAATATCTCAATCACTGCAACCGCCAGCACAGGCACGTATATCTTGAAGACCTGGTCGACCCTGAACCTGCTCGTGGTCGCCTTGGCCAGCGAGAACAGGAAAACAAAGGCCAGGGTTGCGACAGCGAACCAGATTATGTGGATGGGCCCGAACAGCAGGAACACCAGGAAGAACATGAAGAAGGCGGACTTCACCTGCCTTGCCAGCTCCATCCAGGCAAGCCCCCTGGCGCTGAACTCTGTCTTGTAGCCGTGCAGTATCTCTGTCTCTGCCTCGGCCGTGTCAAAGGGCGTTATCTTGTTCTCTATCGACACCACGAACAGCATGCATACCGTGGCGAGCGGGGCTGCCATGAGGTTCAGCCCTGCAGGATACGCGGCGAAGGAGGTCACGTTCGCGGCTATCACGAACGCGAAGACAGACGCAGCCAGCACCATCTCGTACGCCACCATGGTTATTATCTCCCTCATGGAGCCCACTATCCCGTAAGGGCTGTTGGACGCGAACCCGACCAGCACGTAAAAACCGGAGCAGAGTATGGTTATGTATACCAGGAGTATGAAGTCGTACTGGAAGGACACTATCTGGAAGGGTATGAACAGGAACAGGACAAAGCTGGACAGGAAGTACAGGAAGGGGCAGAACCTGAAGAACGCATTGTCATTCCCCATGGAATCAGACTTCCCCTTCTCCAGGAGCTTCCTCAGGTCCAGGAAAGGCTGCCATACAGGCGGGCCTATCCTGTTGTGGAAGCGCGCTATCAGCTTCCTCCTTATGCCCTCGAACACCATGCTAATGGGTAGGGCAAACACTAGGAATATTATTTCCCACATACTTCCTCCTGAACTCCTCCTCGCTCATGTCCTCGGCCTTCCCGTCCTTCACCACCATCACCCTCTCCATGCACGCGAAGCATGGGTCAAGCGAACCTAGTATCACTGGTATGTCGCCTATCTCCCTTCCCTTCAGCATGCCCTCCAGGGATATTATGTTCGAGAAGGTGGGCGTCCTTATCTTCGCCCTCTTTATGATGCCGTTCTCTGCCTTTATGAAATGGAAGTCCTCGCCCCTTGGCGCCTCTGACCTTCCCGTGGACTCGAAGGTCGCCCCTGCAAAGCTCCCCCATTTCGGCAGCCTGGTCTTGGGCATCTCCGACAAGGCCTCCCTTACCAGCTCTATGGACTGCAATGTCTCCCTCAGCCTCACCAGCGTCCTGGCGTAGGAATCGCCGACCTTCTCCAGGACAGGCTCGAACCCGAGCTCCCTGTAAACAGGTATGTGCTTCCTCACGTCTATGTTCACCCCAGAGCCCCTGGCGACAGGACCCACGACACCCATCCTCTCTGCCCCGTCCTTCGTTATGGTCCCGACCCCCCTGAGCCTGGCCTTCATTATGCTGTCAGACCTGAAGGTCTTGAGGTAACCCTTCACCTTCTTCTCCACCCTTGCGAGCTTCCTGAGCATGAAGTTCTCCATGTCCTTTGTCAGGTCAAACCTCGCGCTCCTGAGCTTGCTGAAGTTGTGGTGTATCCTTCCCCCTGTTATCTTCTCGAACACGTCCAGGGTGTGCTCCCTCTCCTTCCAGAAGAACATGAACAGCATCTTGTAGCCGAGTATGTTCGCCATGTGCCCTGTCCACAGCATGTGCGAGTTTATCCTCTCCAGCTCCAGCTCTATCACCCTCAGGAGCTTGACCTTCTTGGCAGGGTCTATCTTCATCCCCCTCTCCACGCAGTCCAGGAAGGCGGTGGAGTGCGACGTGGGGCATATCCCGCACACCCTCTGCACTATGTACAGGGCCTTCTCCAGGCTCTTGTTCTCCAGCAGGAACTCTATCCCCCTGTGTATGTAGCCCAGCCTTATACTGGCCTCCTGTATGTAGTTGCCCTTCAGGGAGACCCTCAGTCACGTGGGCTCCTTGAGGCTCGGGTGCTGCGGGCCTATGGGCATGGTGAAGTCATGCATGCTTGTGGCCTCCTTTCCTGAGGGGCGGCGGCCCCTTATAATCCTCAGGCAGGAACAGCTTGTCGTGCAGCCTCCTGTTCCCGTGGAACTCCACGCCGAAGAAGTCGTGTATCTCCCTCTCGAACAGCTCTGCCACAGGGAATGTGCCCATTATGGAATCCACCACAGGCTTCTTCAGGGGGGCCCTGACTGTGAGCGTGATGTCCTCCCCCCTCTCGCCGAATATGTAGTCCAGCCTGAAGATGTCCTTCTCCTGGATGCACACTATGGCGACCAGCCTCTTATTTGCCTTTCCTGCCTCGAGCAGCAGTTCCTTTCTGTTTACTTCCATCATTCTCCACCATCAGCTTTACTATGGCATTTATTATTGCCTCAGGCCTGGGAGGGCACCCAGGCACGTACATGTCGACTGGTATGACCTCGTCCACCCTCTTCTTTATATTGTATGTGAACCTGAACGGCCCTCCCGAGCACCCGCATATCCCGACAGCTATCACCTTCTTGTCAGGGCTCATCTGCCTGTACCCGTTCACCAGCCTCTTCCTGGACTGCTCCGTGAGTGCGCCCGACACTATCAGTATGTCAGCATGCCTGGCGCTTGACTTGAGGATGGCCCCGAACCTCTCTATGTCATACCTGGGGGTTATGAGGGCCACCACCTCCAGCGCGCACCCGTTGCACCCGCCGCTGTTGAAGTAGCTCACCCAGGGCGACTTCTTAATGCTGTTCCTCAGACCCATGGCATCACCAACGCAAGTATGACTGCGAATATCACGAGCATGGCCAGGGTCCCGAACAGCCACTTCCTGTTCAGGAAGCTCTCATACCTTTTGGGCGTCACCTTCTCGGGGCTTTCCCATTCCCCGCCCATGTATGTCGTCCTCTTCTTTGCCTTCTTCCTGGCCATCATATCCCCCCTGTAAGTATGAACAGCTGCAGCGGCGGCAGCATCCCCAGCACAATCACTGCGACAGCAAGTGCCAGCCCTATCCCGTCCAGCAGGAGCGGGCTCTTGATGTGGGCCTTCTCCCTGCTCACAAGCAGGGTGAATGGTATCTTGAAATACATGATGAAGAGTATCAGGGCAGCGAATATCCCCATGACAGTTATCATCGGGTTTATGGCAAACGCAGCCACGAACAGGAAGTACTCGGCCACGAAGATGTTAAGCCCAGGCAGGCCCACAAGGGAGAGGCCTGCTATGACAGCCACTGTTGCGCTCACCTTCTCGCTGTAGAACCTCCCCTCCATCCCGGATATGGTCCTGTGGTGCAGGTTCCTGGAAAGCACGCCAAGGGAAATGAACAGCAGCATCCCTGCGAACGTGTAGTTGAATATCTGGACAGTCCCCAGCACACCAAGCTTTCCCGTGATGCTGGCGACAGAGAGGTCCAGCAGCACGAATGAGAGCTGGAGGAGGTTGGAATACACCATGAACCTCTTGAGGTCGTTCTCGAACGTGCCAAGTATCCCAAGGGCGCACACCAGGGTGACTGCCAGTATGGCTATCCATATAAGCCCTGGCACAGTGTACGTGCTGAAGAACATCAGCATGAAGTGCGCGAGCGCTATGGCAGGTATCATGCTGAAGAGCGCCAGCCCCTCGTACCCGACCCTTTTAGAGAGCGGGAAAAAGAGGAAAGGCACGAAAGCCACCGAAAGGTACCAGTAACCATAGTTGATGAAGAAGTATGCTGCCCCTGCAATCAGCAGCAGGGGAATGGCCCATCTCTTCCTGTTGTAGAGTGAATATGCAAGTAAGCACACAGTCACCAATGCTACCAGGAAGGTAAAAAGGGTTTCCAGACCGATTGCCATATTTATTATTTGAATACGTATTAATTACATGTGTCTGGCTATCCCAGGAAAAGTCATGAGAGTGGAGAAAGGCTGTGTACACGTTGATTTCAGGGGGGATGTCAGGAAAGTATATACAGAGCTGGTTGAGCCCATGAAGGGCGAATGGGTGCTTGCCTACGCCAACCAGGTGATGGAGATACTTCCTGACAGGAAGGCAAAGAAGATTCTGGAATCCATGAGGGACCTATGATAATAGATGAACCTGTCCTGTTCCTCAGGTACGCTGTCCCATGCGGCCATGTGCTTGTTAAAAGGAGGGACCTCCCAAAGGAGAGGCTCGAGTACCTGGAGAAGTGCGCGATAGAGGGGAATGAGCCTGAAGGCAACCTGGAAAATGACTTCAAGATAAGCGTCCGCATGCTCATGCTCACAGCAAAGAGGATGGGCAAGCCTTCGATAGACATAGAGGTCATCAGGAAATACTTCTGGAAGGAGCACAGGGCCTGCGTCGAATGGAGGGCCAAGATGTTCCCTGATATCGACACTGAGAGATGCGTCATCAGGGTCGGTGAGGTCATAGATGTTAATGGCAATGAGGCGACAATCGAGCTAAAGGAAAGCAGGGCAGTCGTTAATACGAAATTCGAGCCAGACATAAAGGAAGGGGACTGGGTAATCATACATTATGATTACATAGTCGAGAAGATCACACCGGAACAGGCGGTAAAGGTGGAATGAACAAGGAATTAGCTGGTACAACACTTGCTATACTTGCTGCAGTAATAAGCGGTTTTGCCATACCTATCAATAAGCTTTTTGTAGTAGACCTTGACCCGACAGTCTTCACTGCTGTCAGGGCCCTGATAATAGGCGTCATATTCCTCGCTATCTCTATCATAACAGAGAAGAAGCTTCCAAGGCCAAATA
>DAOVIL010000094.1 GCA_030673725.1 Candidatus Aenigmatarchaeota archaeon
AAGAAGAAGGTGGAAGAGGACGAGCTTAAGGCCATAATAGACGAGATAGTCTATCAGGCCAAGAAGAAGGACGACGCCTTCATAGAGATAGGGAGGGCAGGAGCTACAGTCATACAGATGGGAGAGTACAGGATATCCATAACAAGGCCTCCCCTCTCAGAAGCTATGGAGCTCACTGCAGTAAGGCCTATAGCGAAGGTGAGCCTGGATGACTACCAGCTCCATGAGGAGCTGAAGGGAAGGTTCGTGAGCAAGTCCCAGGGAGTCCTGATTACAGGGCCTCCTGGAGAAGGGAAGACCAGCTTCGCAGGCGCCATGGCAGAGTTCCTGAGCAAGGAAGGCAAGGTCATCAAGACCTTCGAGCAGCCAAGGGACCTGCAGGTAGGGCCAGAGATAACCCAGTACGGCCCCCTTGAGGGAGACTGGGCTAAGTCAGCGGACATCCTGCTGCTGGTCAGGCCTGACTACACCATATTCGACGAAATCAGGAAGACATCGGACTTCAGGATATTCGGGGACATGAGGCTGGCAGGTGTCGGAATGATTGGGGTAGTGCACGCCACATCCCCTGTGAGCGCTATACAGCGCTTCATAGGAAGGGTGGAGCTGGGCATGATACCCAACATAATTGACACAGTCATCTTCGTGGAGGCCGGAAAGGTCTCAAAGGTGTACGAGATGGTGCTGAGCGTGAAGGTGCCTTCAGGCATGACTGAGGCCGATCTGGCAAGGCCTGTAGTCGAGGTGAAGGACTTCGCCACCAAGAAGTCAGTGTATGAGATATACACGTTCGGAAACGAGAACGTCATCATACCTGTCAAGGAAGGCGCCAAGGGCTCGCCAGTCAACGAGCTCGCCAAGCAGAGGGTCGAGCAGGAACTGAGGAAATACGACCCCTCTGTCGAGGTGGAGGTTGTGGGCGCCAACAAGGTGGTAGCCAGGGTCAGGAATGAATCCATGGCCCGTCTGATAGGCAGGAAGGGCGAGAACATAAACTCCCTGGAGAAGAGGCTGGGCATCAGCATAGATGTCCAGCCCAGGGAAGCCACAATGAAGCAAGGCCTGAAATGGAGGCACCAGGAGTCAGGCGCCTTCGTGAACATCCTGGTGGACCAGGAGCACGTAGGTGAGCAAGTCGACATCTACAGGGCTGACGAGTATATCTTCTCAGCGTATGTTGGGAAGAATGGGGCCATAAAGGTCAAGAAGAAATCCTCGCTCGGAAGCAAGATAATGGGCGCCATCTATTCCAGAAGGCTCAGAGTTATGGCCTAAGAGACATCTTTCCAATCAGGTAGCTTTATCCTGTCCTCAGGCAGCCTCGCCCTGTTATTATTAAAATCATCTATGTAATTGACAAGCTCGGCAATCTTGATGATGGTCTTTCCCCTACCAGATTCAGGTATGAAAAGGCCGACGTACCTGTCTATAATGGCCAGCTCCTCTGGTGTCATATGATTGAGGCAATTCTCCCTGTGCATGGTAAGCCATTCCATCTCATTTTCAGAACAATCGAGCCCCTTTTCCGGGTCTTCCATTACCCCAATCAGGCTGACGATGCTTGCCAGATAACTGGAGAGAGGACCGGACACAGAAAACCCCCCAAGGTACACCCCAGGTTCGTATAACCTGTCACATAATTCTTTCTTTAGATGCTCGGGGAGTGGGCCAGAGACATCAATTCCACCAAGGAGCGGAGAAGGTTCACCAGGCCCCTCTCCGAAGGCTCTTATGTCTATATCAACGTCCCTTTCCAGCAAGTCTCCTATCAACATATAAACATCTGACTTCGCCATAGGATTGTGCGCACAGTAGTCTCTTGCTACTATCATGATATCACAATTAGAAAGGAATAAGCTCCTTTTTAAGGGTTTCGGTCACTATTTGACCATCAGCTTGGCCCTGTCCAGCTTCCATTTCCAGTCAGCTGGCATGAGGTCCCTGCCTTTGTAGTACTTGGCGAGGCGCCTTATCTTGGATTCTGTTATCTCAAGGCCCCTTTTGGAAGTGTAATCTCTCTTGTTCTTGGAGAGGTGAACATCAAGAGCTGCAGCTCTCTTTATCAGGTTGACCATGTCCTCTGGAAGGTCTGTGTACACCTTGTGCTTCTTCATGACCTGGGCTATCTTGAGCTTGTTCATCCTGACTGATGGTATCCCGTACTGGTCCCTAAGGATAGTCCCAATCCTGGCTGACTGCATGCCTTCCTTGGCGTACTTGAGTATGATGTCCTCTATCTCCTTGGGCTTATACTTCATCCACGGGGCGACCTTCTGCATCGGCTTCTTTGAGCCTGACTTGCCCCGCTTTCTGGAATACATCCGTGCCATAGTATCTTTTTTGCAGTCAAGGTTTAAAAACCTTAAGAAAACGCTTGCCAGTGCTCTTCACTTCAATTGGCTTGCCCTTGACACCTGTCCTGGGCGTCTTCAGGCCATGGCCTGTCACCAGGCACACCACATTGGAGCCCTTCCTGAAGCTCTTCTTGTTCTTCAGGATGCCTGCTAAAGCGACAGCTCCTGCAGGCTCTGCGAAAAGGCCCTCCTTCTGGGCGAGCAACTCCCTGCACTTCAGTATCTCCTCATCAGTCACTGTCACGCATATACCTCCGGACTCTTTGATGGCTTCGAGCGCCCTCTTGCCGTCCAGGGGGTCCCCGCACTCTATGGCCACAGCCACAGTGTGGACGCACCTCTTCCTGGGCTTCCCTGAGAAGTCCTGATAGACAGGAGAGCATCTGGATGACTGTATCCCAGATACCAAGGGCAGCTTCTTCAGCCAGCCCAGGGTGTAGAACTCCTGGAACGCCTTCCAGGTGGCTGAGATGAGGGTTCCATTGCCCACAGGGCACACGACATGATCTATGGTCTTCATCTGGTCGCATATCTCGAAGCCCACAGACTTTGTCCCTTCCCTCCTCCAGAGGTAGTCTCCAAGCATGTAGAGGCTCTTCCTCTTGGTGAGCTGCTCCACCATCTTGGCTGCTGTAGTATAATCACCGTGTATGTGGTACAATCTGGCACCATAGGCCAGTATCTGCTCCATCTTGACGAAGGCCGCGTCCTCTGGGGCGAGTATGGAGCATTTCAGGCCTGACATGGCTGAGTATGCTGACACAGAGGCACCCATGTTGCCTGTGGACGCACATACAACGTGCTTGGCTTTCTTCTCCAGGGCCCGGGCTATCTCCACAGAGGAGCCCCTGTCCTTGAATGAG
>DAOVIL010000097.1 GCA_030673725.1 Candidatus Aenigmatarchaeota archaeon
ACTCTGGATATGGATTGTGGACCGGCTTGGCGTTTCATTCGTCACGTTCCTGTCGGCCCCAGGCGTCACAGCCGGCGCCTGGACGCAGCCGCTGAGAAGCATGACAGAAACCAGGAGAAATATCAGCAGCTTCCTCATATCTAATAATGGCTGCATCTGGTTAAAATGTCTGCTTTCGGCCTATACCGAAAGAAAAGAGGGGGTTTATTATATACAGCATACAAATTAGAATCATGAGGAATATCAGCTTCGCCCTGGCGGCAATCGTCATCGTGGCAATCGCTGCTCTGGCACTGACAGTCCCCGGGCCTTCGCCCATCACTTTCACAGCAGACGACCATGTGGCCGCCTTCACATCACAGCAGGAGTTCAAGGAATACATTGAAGCATCATCCGCAGGCTACGGCTTCTACGGCGGGTTTGCCGCCGGCGCTGTCATGACAGACATGGCCATGGCTGAGGGAGCACCTGTCCCCACTGCAGCCAAGGGTGAGGCACAGGCCACAGAGCCCTCCAGGGTCTCAGAGACCACTGTGCAGGTATTGGGGATAGACGAGCCTGACATAGTGAAGACAGACGGCAATCATATTTACTTCTCGCCTTCATACGGATATTACTGGGGAGGCGGGATAAGGGAGCCAGCTGTAGATATTGCGGTTGCAGTAGAAGAAGGCGTTGCAGAGTCAAAGAGCATAGCACCTTACCCATACGAGCAGCCAAAGACAAAGGTTATAGACGCATTCCCGGTAGAGGATATGGAAGTGGCTGCCAACATAGAGAGGACAGGGGAGATGCTCCTGTCAGGCGACACCCTTGTCATATTCTCAGGGGACACCATCTATGGCTATGATGTCTCAGACCCGGCAAACCCTGAAGAGAAGTGGAAGATGGAGCTGGACGGCTCTGTCTCAGGCGCAAGGCTCTACCAAGGCAAGATATACCTGGTCACAAGGAACTGGATTGACAGGTACAGCCCATGCCCGATAATACCCCTCACAAAGGATGGCGTCCCGCTGACCGTGGCATGCACAAATATCTACCACCCTGTAAGGCCGACTGACGCTTCAATCACATACAATGCCATGGTGTTCGACCCTGCCTCAGGGGATGTGGAGAAGGCTGTATCATTCGTGGGCTCATACTCATCAATACTGTACATGTCAGGGAACGCCATGTACATCACCTACCCCTACTCAGGGGACATGATAGAGCTGTTCCTGGGCATGATGAAAGAGAGCACTGACCTGTTTCCCTCAGCCATGATTGAGAGGGTGAACAGGCTGACAGGCTATGACATAAGCCTGCAGGCCAAGATGACAGAGTTCTCTGCCATAGTCGAGGAGTGGATGAACTCCCTCAACAAGGATGAGAGGCTCAGGATGGAGAACGAGATGCAGGACAAGATGACTGATTATTTCACCAGGCACAAGAGGGAGCTTGTCAGGACAGGCATAGTCAAGATAAGCCTGGATATGAAGATAGAAGGGACAGGCTCTGTGCCAGGAAGCCTGCTGAACCAGTTCTCCCTTGACGAGCATGAGGGCTACCTCAGGGTAGCTGTGACCATCGGCCAGGGATTCGGCTCAGGGGATTCAGCGAATGACGTCTACGTGCTGGACCAGAACCTGGACATAGTGGGCTCTGTGCTGGACATGGGGCTGACTGAGAGGATATACTCTGTAAGGTTCATTGGAGACAAGGGGTATGTGGTCACCTTCAGGCAGATAGACCCCTTCTATGTGCTCGACCTTTCCAGCCCCACCAGCCCCCAGCTTAAGGGCGAGCTCAAGATACCGGGCTATTCCTCTTACCTGCACCCCATAACAGATGACAGGATACTGGGGATAGGGAAGGAGGACCAGAACGTGAAGATATCACTCTTTGATGTCTCAGACCCATCCAACCCCACAGAGGCTGACAAGTACACGCTGAAGGAGTACTGGTCTGACATACTGAACACCCACCATGCATTCCTGCTTGACGACAAGCACAAGGTGTTCTTCATGCCAGGAAGCCAGGGAGGGTACATCTTCTCATACGCAGGGGATGACCTCAAGCTCGAGAAGGCGGTCAGCATCATGGGAGCCAAGAGGGCCATCTACCTGGATGACTACATGTACATAATAGGCACAAACAGTATAGTGGTCCTGGACGAGAACACCTGGAACGAGGTAAAGGAACTGGAGTTCTAGGAATGGTCTGGAAAGGTGTCATTATAGAAGAGAGCCTGGAGGACAAGAGTCTTTTTGATGTGGTGAACATGATTAGTTCTAGGGAGGAGACCCTGAACGAAGAGGAAGAGAGGGGGACCATGCATCTCCGTTCTTTCAAGCTGGAAGACGACAAGAAAGAAGAGTTCGTCAGAAAAGCAGAAGAGATGATAAAGGATAGATGGTACATCCACATCTGCAAGGATGGTGTGATGGTTGTGATATTCAAGGGAAAGTCATTCGAGTTCACAAGGGACCAGAAGGACGTTATCGAGAAGGCAAGGGAATACGGGAAGTCCATCGGCATACTGGAAGCGCAGATGACATTCGAGAACCTGATAGACGACCCTTACGCTTAAAACTCTAAACTCCTATTTCTTTCTATGCATTTCCACATCATCATGACTCCAGAATGCAACATGCAGTGCAAGTACTGCCACGGGAAGTGCCTGGAGGACATGGACGAGAGGGGGCTGGAGGGGTTCGAGATAATAGATGTCCCTCCCAGGATAAGCTATGACATCGGCCTGCTGAAACAGTTCATAGAGAAGGACCCTGGCGCATGGGTGTCGTTCTATGGGGGCGAGCCCACGATGGAATGGGAGAGGATGAAGGAGATAATGGACACTGTTTCATGCAGGGGATTCCTCATGCAGACGAACGGGATGACCCTGGACAAGCTTGAGCCGGAGTACCTGAACCGTTTCAACACTATACTTGTCTCTCTGGACGGGGATGAAACAATCACTGACCACTGCAGGGGGGAAGGCACGTACAGCAAGGTGATGGAGAACGTGAAACAATTGAGGGAGAGCGGCTTCAGGGGAGAGCTGATAGCCAGGATGGTGATATCAGAGCAGAGCGACGTGGAGAAGGACGTCAGGCACCTGGTGGAGGCAGGCTTCACTTCTG
>DAOVIL010000124.1 GCA_030673725.1 Candidatus Aenigmatarchaeota archaeon
TCATAGTGCTCGGGCTGGCCATTGTGAGCATATCAGGCATAGTGGGCGACGTGCTGCTCTCAGTGCAGGCAGTCGGCTGGGTGATAGTCATAATAGGGTTCGCAGAAGTGGCTGAATCCTACAGAAGGCTGAGGATATACCAGAACAAAGTAGAGAGAATAGAAAAAAAAATAGGGAAGGATGTATAGGCTATTCCTTGCAGCCGTCACACACCCATTCCCCTTCTACGCAAACTAACTCATCTGAGTACTCTCCACACACATCGCATATGCCCAGCTGCTTCTTAACGCTCATTCCGTCCACAGGCTGGCTTTCAGTCTTCAGGAGGGACTTGTGTCCGATCTTCTCGAAATCGAACGGGAAGAGCTGTGCAAACTGTGTTGCCATCTTCGGGTTCCTTGCCCTGAGCCAGTATATGACCTCATTGGTGTAGCAGTAGGGGCATATTGCAGACTCCTTTAACCCCTTGCAGCTGAGGCACCAATTGAAGGTCGTGTCCAGGGTCGAATGGAAGTAACCCGAGAACTGGTTGTGGAATTTCAGGAACTTCTCTGCCATGTTGGAGGGAAGCCATTTGTTTATATCAGTGGCCAGACAGTCCGGGCAAAAGAAATTCCAGATAGGTTCCTTACAAATTTGGCATACAGACACCATTTTAACCACCCCATTCTTTAATATTTGCGATAATTTTCTATAGAAGTGTTGTAATTTCGCCTTATATAGCGTTTCTAAAACGATACACTTCGCTTTTACAATTATTTTTATAAAAGGATGAGGCTAATCTCTCTATAAAAACATTTATAAGACTAAAAAACATCTTTTCATTATATAAAATAAAACATGATACTACAACTGGTTTCATAAAAGCTTATAAATCCTTAGGAAAATAAAAAATCGGATAGGTATGCAATTTGAGCTGATAGACAATAACGGCGGGAATCCAATAATCTACGATTCTTTACTTCTTCCTCCAGACAAGATGGGCATCTTCAGCTCAGAGCTCTCCCTGAAGATAATACAGGAACTCGTAAAGGAGCCGGCATGCGCGATGGACCTGGCAAGGCGGATGAACCAGCATGAGCAGAAGATATACTACCACCTCAGGAGGCTTGAAGCAGCAGGTGTAGTGAAGCACATCCGTTCTGAGAAGAGATATTCCATGACAGCCAAGATATACGGGGTTGTATCGCCAGTGGTCTCTGCAAAGCTCTTCGAGAAGGGAAGGAAAGTGGTGAAGAAGACCAATGGGCTGAGCCGGGAGATGGATGAGTTCTTCCGGCCCTTTGTTGAGGAGGGCAAGCTCAACGCCACCATTGTGATAGGGGACCCTTACCCCCACGGGAAGTACGACAAGCCGGATAAGTCTGCTGCTCACGCATTCGACTTCATGATGATGCTCGGGAACATAGTGAACGAGCTTAACTTCCCCCACTACAAGCTTGACATCGATATCAGGGAGAAGGACCTTAAGGAAAACCTGATACTGATAGGCAACCCCAAGACCAACACCATAATGAGCAGGCTCGACGGGAACATGCCGGTATTCTTCGACCCCAAGAGCGGCTGGGCAGTGGTCTCCAAGAAGACCAGCAAGAAGTATGATGAGCCCAGGGTGGGGGTGATAATGAAGATGGACAGCCCCTTCCAGGCAGGCAAGAAGATACTTGTGATTGCCGGCATAAGGACAAGGGGCATGCAGGCAGCCACAATAGCGCTCACAAGGTATTTCAAGAAGACAATCAAGAAAAGTGATGAGCAAGGGAACCTCTTCAGGATTGTGGAAGGGTCTGATGAAACAGGGGACCATGTTATAGACAACGTGAAGTTCCTGGAGTGATAGTCATGTCAACCTACATACCAAACGCGGAGGACAACAAGGGAATAGTGAAGCAGCTGAAGGATTATGTGGGGGACGACAGGATATTGTTGTCGCCTGTCGCATTCGGCGCCAGGCAGTTCGTCCAGCCCTTCGAGCAGGCCCTGAAGGAAGGCGGAGTGGATTTTTTCAGGAAGGATGTCATGCACGAGTACTTCGAGACAGAGGATTACGGGCCAGACGGAAGGGTAAGGCCGAGGAACTTCGCGGGGTTCCTGAAATATACTATGGAAGAGATATTGGAGATGTTCAAGGAGAAGAGCCCTGCAGAGGTGTTCATGAGCCTGGAGAAGGATCTCGTGCTCCCGGCAAGCGAGATAGGGACATCGCACGGCGCCAGATGGTGGGTCTTCTACGACGATGACATACACAAGGGAAGGGCAGCACTGGGCGCCGCGCAATTCGCTTTCGAGAACAGCGATGTGCTCGGCATCGAGAACGTCCTGCTGGTTGTGGAGCTTGACACAGCCGGCATCGCCCATGTGGCCAGGATAAAGAAGTATGACGAAGATGAGTACATGGGCCTGAAGCTGCCGGCCA
>DAOVIL010000137.1 GCA_030673725.1 Candidatus Aenigmatarchaeota archaeon
AATGATGGGGATAGACAGGATAAGGCGGGCCAGGAAGATGAAGTGGCCGCTCAAGGCTGCGATGGCAGCCTCTGTCCTCCTGCCCACAGCAGGCGTGGTTTACCTGCTTGGGGAAGACTACCTGAAGAACCAGGAATACCTGAGGCTGCTGAACGATGCCAAGGGACACCTGGAGAGAGCAGCGACAGAAGAGGACCTGGAGGCGGCAGCCAGGATGATTCAGCTTGCAGCGGACACATATGATGAGATTGACAAGAAGGAGTATAACATAAGGTTCGAGGTTGACCGGGATGAAGCCAAGAAGAAGCTGGATGACAGGAGAGAGGCAGGGAGTGCCGAGGCCCTCCTGGAGAGCGCGAAGAGCCTGATGGACGAAGACAAATGGAAGGAAGCCAATGACAAGTTCGATGAGGCAAGGGACATAATCGCTTATCTTGAGAGGCTGAAGAACGAAAGGCTGAGGGAAAGGGCAGAAGAGCTGAAGGAAAAAAGGAAGGACATACTGGGCAGGCTCAAGGGAAGAAGGGATCACCTGGACGAGCTCGCCGCGGTGGAGAGGAGATACCCTGAAATTGAGAGCGAATACAGATCCCTGCTCTCCAGGATAAGGGTAGCCAGGAAAAAGGCCGAAAGGCTGGCTGACTTCCCTCTGGTAACAGAGATAGATGAGATGGAGAAGCGGGTAATGAAGCAGAAAGAATGGAAACTGGAAGACTCTGATATGGTGGACCCTGAAAAGATAGGGAAAGACGGTAAGAAGGCATGGGAAAAGGCGAAGAAGAGATACGCTGTCCTCCAGTCCAATGTGGAAGACCTCTACAGGGAGCTTACTGTATCACATTATGACGTTGCCATGAGGGTGCAGATCGAGGCAGTGAGGATGATAGCTGGGCTGGAGAAGAACTTCACTGTAGACAGTGAGGGCGACATAAGGGCGATGCTGGCTGATGTAAGGGACCTGAAGAAGGAGATTGACACTGAACATGCAGATACGTCAGGAGGCCTGACACCAGACGAGATAGAGGTTGTCACCCTGGAGGCGAGCAAATGCAGGTTCGCTGAGGACCTCCAGAGGAGCGTAAGGGCCTGCCTCTCAGAAGACGGCGCACTGGATGAGCCGAAGAAGGCAGCCAAGAGGATATTAAGGGACCTGGCAACAGTTGACACTGTGAGAAACAGGATAAACGCCAAAGCAGCGAACAAGATGATGGCTGAGATAGAGGAAAGGCTCTCCAGGGAAAGATCAGAGCTGGAGGGGATGCTAGAAGGTGAGGATACGCCGGAAAACGAGAAAGAGAGGAAAGCCCTGAGAAAGAGGCTGGTTGGCATCGAGACAGAGCTGAAGAGAAGGAAGAAGATGGGGAGGATAGACGTATCAGTACTGGGCACTGCAGGTGACAGGAAGAGCAGCAGCGAGAGCATGCTGCAGAAAGCCCTGAAGCTCTACAAAGAGACAGAGGGGCAGTTGCCTGGCCTAGGAAGCGACTTCAAGGTCGTTTCAGAATCCATGAAGAAGAGGCTTGCGTTGCTGAGAGACTTCCAGGAGGCAATAAAGTCCATGGGCTCAGATATCAGGCTGGGCACCGACGGCCTGGAAGGCAGGTTCACCTCCGAACAGAAGGATATCATGGCAGTCATCTACAAAACGATTGCCTCAAAGGCCAAGGCTGTGGCAGACGACCCTGTGCCTGACACTAATGAGAAGAAGCTTGAAACGCTCAGGAAGGAGCTGGAAGGCGCTGAGGAAGACACCAAGCTGATAAAGGGAGAAGACTTCCCAGGCAAGGAGAAGGAGGAGGCCGAAGAAGCTGTGGAGGCAGCCGGAAAGGCTGTCAGCGGGTACAGGGGCCATATGAAGGCAGCAGGGGACAGCGACCCGAAGAAGAAAGCGGAGAGCCTCAGGTCAACGGAATGGCTGGCGCATTTCCATTACATCAGGGGCGAGATGGAGAGGGTATTGGAACTCGTTCCTGAAGATGGCGGGACCACTGTGCTTGATGGCCTTGCCGATTACA
>DAOVIL010000121.1 GCA_030673725.1 Candidatus Aenigmatarchaeota archaeon
GATGACCATAAACCACAAGGTAGCCGCAGGGATGCTGATGGATCCTTCAATACCTGAGCATGCTGAATACATGGCCATGGCCGAAATCGGTGCTCTGCCATTCCAATTCGCTATAGTAGGACTCTACCCGCACGCTGAGACAATCGCAAAGCCTGGGACTACTGTAGAAGACGCAAGGGATGATATAGACATAGGCGGCGACCTCCTGATAAGGATGAGCGCGAAAGCCTACAAGAGGATGATGACTCTCACAGACAGGGAGCAGTACCCTGAAGCCATAGAGCAGCTGAATAGGGGAAAGGGTACAACAACGCTACTGTACAGGTGGAGGACAGCTATAAGAGCGCTGAGAGCGACAGGGATGTACGACACCGACATCGCTGCATACATGGGGGCCCAGAAGGAGGCAGACATGCTGGAGCATTACGGCGTGGATGCCTTCCCGGATAAGTGATAATTATGCCAGAAAAGCCAGAAGACCTGAAGACTCAATACAAGACAGTGATGGACGACCATTTTCCGAGGTACATGAGGATAAGCTTCGGTAATGACCTTTCTGGTAAGATGCAGGACCTGATTTACGAGAAGGTCACCTGGATAGTGGACGATCCCGATAAAGGCCCGGTCAAAAAGGGCCTCAGGTACGGGGACAACCCGCCCCAGGAGTCTGTAATATACAGGCTGGTGAACGGCAACCTGGTCCTTGGTAACGTCAGGCACATAGAACCGGGGAACGGCCTGGTGACTGACTTCACGATGGAACAGGCAGGCAAGCACCCGGGAAGGATAAACCTGACAGACACTGACAATGCGCTCAATATGCTGAGGCACTTCCGGGGCAAGCCCACTGCAGTGTTCGTCAAGCACAACAACCCATGCGGCGTGGGCAGAAGGGGCACCCTTCCAGAGGCGTTCGAGGCCGGCTACCTCGCTGACAGGCTGGCTGCTTTCGGCGGCGTTGTCGCAGTCAATATGCCCCTTGACATCGAAACAGCTGAACTGATAACAAAGGACAAGAGCAGGTATTTCGAGGTCGTGGCTGCCCCTGAGTTCGAGGACGGGACACTGAAGATACTCTCCAAGAAGAAGAACCTCAGGGTGCTCAGGATAGACAACATGAAGAGGCTGCAGGATTACATAGGCCAGAGGTTCATAGACTTCAAGTCCCTGATGGACGGGGGCCAGTGCGTCCAGTGGTCATATGTCCCCACGCCTTCGATGAAGTGGAAGAAGGCAGAGACAGAGTTCAAGGACAAGACGTATGTCATCAAGAGGGAGCCGACGCCTGATGAGATGGTAGACCTGGACTTCGGCTGGCTTGTGGAGTCAGGTATAACATCCAACTCCATCATCTACGTGAAGGATGAGACCACAATAGGCATAGGCACAGGAGAGCAGGACAGGGTAGGGGTTGCAGAGGCAGCCAGGGACAAGGCATACAGGAAGATGGCTGACAGGATATGCTTCGAGAAGTACGGGGTGAAATACAATGACCTGCTGCAGAAGGCAGGCCTGAAGCAGCACCTCCCTTCACAGATCACGCCCATAGACCTCAAATCAGTGAGGGACTACGAAGCGGTAGGAAGGCTGGTAGAGATAGATGACGAGGTAACCGCATGCAATGGCGGCCTGCTGGGCGCCAGGATGATATCAGACGCGTTCTTCCCGTTCAGGGACGGCGTTGACGTGGGCATAGCTGAGGGCATCACTGCAGTGGCCCATGCAGGGGGCTCTGAGAGGGACTTCGAGTCCATAGTGGCCTGCAATGAGGCTGAGCCGCCTGTGGCCATGATATTCACAGGCGAGAGAAGCTTCAAGCATTAGCTGTTTATTCTAAGAGAATCAGCTCTTCCATTCTATCAGCAGGGCTGTGAACAGGAGCGCGAAGCCCATTATTATGGCATAGATGAAGTTCATTGCCTGCACCTCAGGGCTGAGTATGAGCTCTGCAGCGTTGTATATCACAAGCGAGACTGCGAACCCGAATATGGGCATGGCCAGCAGCTTGCGCTTGTTCTTCTCCCTGTTGATTCCCCTGCCAATCCAGGCGCAGACGCCTGCCAGGAAGTAGAAGTATATGGAGGCTGAGGTGTAGGCTGACACTGTCTCGAACATGCCTATGCCTATCCAGTCAGCTATTATCTCATAGCCCCTGTAGGTGGCCAATACAGCGAACACTATGGCTATTATGTACATGAAGAATGCGAACCTCCCCCTTGTGAATGATGTGGTGAACTCGTTGTAGGCGTTGTGGAAGTAACTCTCGAGCTTGAAGCCCTTTATCAGGAGGTATGCCCCGAATATGCCCACTATGGCCCTCCAGCCCTCTATCCCGAACAGGGCATACAGTATGAGCGCTATTGCAGGGAGGCCGAATATCAGCCTGGAGAACTTGGGGTTCTCAAGGGTATCCTCCACGAAGTCCTTTATCTTGAAGTAGGTGGACTCCAGCTGCTCAGACTGCTTGA
>DAOVIL010000002.1 GCA_030673725.1 Candidatus Aenigmatarchaeota archaeon
AAAGAATTAAAGAAGATGATTGATTTTAAGGATAATACCATCATGGCAAATGTCGGGAAATGGTACAAGCCTTTTGATGGTTCATATCCTCCTGCCCTTGCAAATGAATTGAGCAAATATTCCAAAGAAGACATTGCTGCTGCAGCGCAAAAGCATCTTGAAGATATTACTGTCAAATATGTGAGCAAATTTGTAAAGGAATACAAGCTAAAGAATATCTGCCTTGCAGGCGGTGTTTTTGCCAATGTAAGGGTCAACCAAGAGATCATGAAAATAGACGGGGTTGAGAATGTCTACATACACCCAAGCATGGGCGATGGCGGTATAGCCACAGGCGGCGCATGCCTGCTGAATTTCGATCTAGGGGGCAAAAGCAGGACAATGGAACATGCATACCTGGGGCCAAAGTACAGTGATGAAGAGATTGAAGCCATATTGAAAGAGAAATATCCTGACCTGAAATATGAATACGTAAAGGGACAAAGAGCGGGAATCGTGTGCGACCTTGTCAAAAATAACAAGGTTGTTGGATTCTTCGAAGGAAGAATGGAATACGGCCCAAGAGCGCTTGGCGCAAGAACTATTTTATTCCACTCAAAGGACAAATCGGTTAATGATTGGCTCAACAAAAGATTGAGGAGAACTGAATTCATGCCTTTCGCACCAGTCACTATTGCTGAAAGGGCCAAGAAATGCTACATCGGGTGGAAGCCAGACCACATCGCATCAAGGTTCATGACCATATGCTATGATTGCACACCTGAAATGATTGAAGATTCGCCGGCAACTGTGCACATTGACAATACAGCAAGGCCGCAGGTCATAACAAGAGAGCACAACCCTGATTACTATGATGTTGTCAAGAAGTTCTGCGACGATACCGGGGCATTATCAATGATAAACACCAGCTTTAACCAACATGAAGAACCAATAGTGTGCACACCAACTGACGCCATAGAGAGCTTCAAGAGGAAGAATGTAGACGTGCTGTCTATTGGGAATTTCATAGTAAGGTCTTGAGAAGCACCTAAACCCTTAGCGCTTTCCTGATGTCGTTGAACACTTCCTGCCTGGTCTGCTCTCCGTCTATCATGGACCAGGGTCCTAACAGCTTCTCCTTGGCGTGCTTCTTGTAGCGCGCCCTGCACCTTGCCAGGAAGCGCCTGTTGGTCTCGTGCCTGTCCAGGCTGTATCCCTTTTCCTTCCTCTTCCTCTTCATGGAGGTGGAAGGCGAGATGTCCAAGTATATCACCCTGTCGAACCTCGGGACATCGAAGAGCTTGACGAACCTCTTCCCTTTCTCTGCTGAGAAGCCGGCCACTGACTGGTAGGTGATGGTGGAAGTGAGGTAGCGGTCGATTATCACCCAGGTGCCAGCTTTCAGGTGCTTCTTGATGGCTTCCAGATCCTTCAGCATGTCTGTGGCGAAAAGGAGGAACTGTGTCTGGGGGGAGAGGTCATACTTCCTGTTCAGGAAGTTGTAGATGAAGCGGCCCAAGGGTTTGTTGCCTTCAGGGAAATGCAGGCGGACAGCCTTCTTGCCGTTCCTCTTCAGGTATCTAACCATCCTGTTGGTCTGGGTTTCCAGCCCGGCACCATCCAATCCTTCGAAAACGAGCATCTTGCCTTTTTTCATGTTTGTTAATTGTCTTTACAATTAATATATTCCGTGAAAGCGTTCCGTTGGGCCAGAAAGTATTTAAATATGTAATACAAATAATATTACAATAGGTGATAAAATGACATTAAAGGGCAAAGGAAAGGTTCATATCGTGGATAACAGGGCTTATATCTATGTTCCTGTTAAGGTCGCGGCCGATTCTCAATTCCCAATCAAAGATAAGCAGATTGTTGAAATTCGGATTGAGAATAAAAAAATAATCATTTCAGGTGATTAAGATGCTGGTTAATTGGTGGGAAATTGGAGATGATCAGTATTTACAAGTTTCAAACCAAATGTTATCCAAGATTTATACTGAGGTAAAACGCCAGTATGGGAGTTTATTTTCATTTACGAAAAGTCTTGGATTCAAACCTGAAAGGTTGTACAATTGTTTCAAATATAAAAAACAAACCATAACTGTAGGAATGTTTAAAATCGTTTTGAAAAAACTTAATCTCCCCTTTACGATGTTAAATGACCAAATAATTGCGATAGGGGCGTATAAAAAATTGGTTAATTTGAAATTTCCATTAAAACTGGGTCCTGAGTATGGGGAACTTCTTGCTCATGCTTTTTTTGATGGATATGCTGATTCGTATGTCCTCAGGTATTCAAACTACGACCAACAGATAAGAAGTGAGTTTTTGGAGTTGGTTAAAAGGTTGGGACTAGGTAAAATAGATGCCAATGTACCCAAAAATCCTAAAAGGGATATAGACCTGCCCAATTTTATTCCCAGATTATTATCATCCGTTTTTAATGTCCCCACATTTTACTCTGATAAATGTAGAATTCCTAAAAGATTTTTCGAAATGGTGAAAAGGGATAATTTATTTGGGTGGTATTTTATAAAAGGTGCTTATCTTGATGAGGGTACTGTTACCGGTGGTCAAATATTTATCGTGCGGGGGATTAAGAACTATCAATTAGCTAAAGACACATTAAAACTTTGTAATTTGCTTCGTCTGAGCGCTAGAATTAGGTTAACAAATGAAGATGCGTACAGCATCTGTATTCTGAAGGATTCTTATGATGTGCTAAAAGAAACCTTTACACCAATTGTTTGGGGAGAGTGTAACAAAGTAAATAAAGTTTTGAGAAAATTAGAAAAATCACAATATCTTAGAAAAGTAAAATGAGGGGATGTAGGTAGCTTATTCTGACTTGGCGCCAATCAGTTCCATTATCTTCGGCACCATTATCTCTGGCCCGCCTGTCACTTCGATGTCCTTTAGGATGCCCTTGTCCCTGTAGTACTCTATCAGGGGGGATGTCTTCTCCTCGTACAGCTTGAGCCTGCCCTTCACTATCTCCGGCTTCTCATCGCTCCTCTGGTATATCTCGCCTCCGCACTTGTCGCACTTCCCCTCCTCCTTGGGCAACAGCGGGGGCATATGAAGATCACCTTTGTGTATGTCTGCCAGGTTGTATATCTCTCCGCAGTCCCTGCATATCCTCCTGGCTGAAATCTTCTCTATGATTATCTCCTCTTCGAGCTGTATGTTCACGACAGCGTCCAGGTCTGCTATCTTCTCCAGGGCCTCTGCCTGGGCAGTCGTCCTGGGAAACCCGTCAAGTATGAATCCCTTCTGTGCGTCTGGCTGGGATATCCTCTTTTTGAGTATCTCTAATACCAGCTCATCAGGGACAAGGTCGCCCCTGTCATAATATTCCTTTGCCTTTTTGCCCAGTTCAGTCTCGTTTTTCATCTCTTCCCTGAAAAGGTCGCCCGTCGATATGTGGGGTATGCCCATCTTGGGACCGACACGTGACGCATATGTCCCCTTCCCCACTCCGGGCGGTCCCATGAACACTAGCTTCATAAAATCACTTAATAACGTTATTAGCTGGAAGGTTATTTATTATTTTTTGATTTCAGAGATGAGCTTTTCGGCCTGTGCCACAAGCTCCTCCTTTGTGCCGTTGTTGTCCAGGGAGGTGTCTGCCTGCTCTATCAGCTTGGCGACGTCGAATATCTCGCTGTAATTCTTCTCCCTGTGCTCGAACTCATCGGCTGACATTGCCCTTTCAGCCCTGACAGAAAGCCTTATCCTCCTGATATCCCTGTTGCACTCCACTGCCACAAGGGTAAAGTCCTCCCCGAGCTCCTTCTTGAAGTATTCAAGCTCCTCGAAGGAGTGTATGCCGGCTATCGCCACTGTGTCGCTGCCGAGCTTCCTGACTTCCTCCACTGTCCTGATGGCGACTGCTGCTGGCCCAAGCTTCTTCCTTATGTCTTCCCTTATCTCGCTCTCTACGTACTCGTTTATCTCTGTTATGCCCCTGGCCTCTGGCTCTATCTTGGTTATGATGTCACCCATGTTGAAAGTGGGTATTCCGTGCTTCTCAAAAACGTTAAGGACCTCATTCTTCCCTGAACCAGGCATCCCGACTAAGCACACGACTTTCATTGGTTCACCTATCACTCTGGACTTTGGTTCGACACCCTCATGAACTGGGCGAGGAGGGCTTCCAGCTGGACCTCTGGTGTTCCGCCCTGTGTTATCCTGAACTCGAACTCTCCGACCTTGTCTATCAGAAGGGCCTTCTTCTCGTCATCTATATCCAGGTTGAATACCTGCTGGTGTATGCCCTTTATGATGTCCTCCCCTGCCAGGCCCTGTGTTATCAGCATGCTGTACAGAATCTTCCTGGCGTCCTTGAAGCTGTTGCTCATCGCGTGCTCGACCATCTCCTTTATGTCCTGGGGCTTTGCCTGGTTGGCTACGGAGTAGACAGTATCCTTCGTGACCTTCCCGAGGGCTGTTGTCGCCTGCAGGAGGTTGACCGCCTTCCTCATGTCCCCGCCTGATATCTCGTATATGGCATCGAAGACACCTTCGCCTATATCCAGCTTCTCCCCCTTTGCTATCCTTTCCAGGTAGCTGGCCACGTCTTCCTTCCCAAGCCGCCTGAACCTGAACACTGCGGTCCTGGATTGTATGGGGTCTATTATCTTGTTGGAGTAGTTGCATGAGAGTATGAAACGGCACACGTCAGAGAACTTCTCTATGGTCCTCCTGAGGGCCTGCTGCGCTTCCCCTGTGAGGGAGTCTGACTCGTCCAGGAACACTATCTTGAATTCTGAGCCCATCGGCTTGACACGGGCGAAGTCCTTTATCCTTCCCCTGACGACGTCTATCCCCCTCTCGTCAGACGCATTCGTCTCCTGGAAGTTCTCGTGCCAGTGCTCACCGAAAAGCTCCCTGGCCAAAGCTATCGCGCAGCATGTCTTGCCTGTGCCAGCCGGGCCGGCGAAAAGGAGGTGCGGGATTGACTTGGACTCTGCCCAGGCCTTCAGCCTGTCCACCACATGCCTCTGGTTAACCACGTCAGCGAGTCCCAGTGGCCTGTATTTTTCTGTCCAGATTTCCATTATAACTTACTTGGGTTAATGGTTTTAATACTTGCTGACAATTGTTATTCAGGTGTGCTATGGTGAAGGTTTGCATCACAGGGACCCCAGGGACCGGCAAGTCAAAGATAGCCAAGCTGCTGGCAAAAGAGCTGGGCTGGAAGATGGTTGAGCTGAATGAGCTTGCCAAGGAGAAGGGATGCATAGCCGGGTATGACACCAAAAGGGACTGCAAAGAAGTGGATGTCGGGGAGCTGGCAAAGGTAGTGGGGAAGCTGGAGGGCAATCTGGTGCTGGAGTCGCATTTCGCCCATTACATGCCTTGTGACGCGGTCTTCGTGCTCAGGGTTGACCCGAAGGAGCTGAAGAGAAGGATGAAGAAGAGGGGCTGGAAGGAAGAGAAGATAAAGGAGAACATGGAAGCGGAGATAACAGAGGTGTGCAAGTCAGAGGCGCTGGAAGAGGGGAAGAAGGTGTATGAGATTGACACCACGCACAAGAAGCCTGAAGAGGTCGTGGAGGAAATACTAAAGGTCATCAATCCTTATTTGAGGTGAATATGATTCATATCATAGGTCTTTTTGGAGTATTGACTGCAATCCTGCTGGCAGTCGGATGGTTCTTCGGGGGGCTGTGGGGCATGGGAATGTTCCTTGCCATCGCCGCCTCCATAAATTTCTTCTCTTACTGGTATTCGGACAGGATAATCCTCAGGCTCTACAAGGCGAAGCCAGCCAACAACGGGGTGCTGGAGGGGATTGCCAAGGAGCTGGCGCACAACTCGAAGATACCAACCCCAAAGGTCTATGTGATGCCGTCAGGGATACCGAATGCTTTTGCGACAGGAAGGGACCACCACCACGCAGCTATTGCTGTCACAAAGGGCCTGCTCGAGTTCCCTGAGGATGAGGTCAGGGCAGTCATGGCGCATGAGATAGGGCACATAAGGAACAGGGACGTGCTCGTTTCCACCCTTGCGGCCACCATAGGGGGGGCAGTGTCATACATAGCACAGATAGGCTACTGGTCGCTCTTCATGGGAGGCGGCAGAAAGGGAGAAGGCGGGCGGATAGGGTTAATATTTGTCATAATATTCGCGCCTCTGGCAGCCCTGTTCGTGAGGATGGCGATAAACAGGAGCAGGGAATACAGGGCAGACTTCTTCGGCGCAGTGATGACCAAGAACCCGAAGTCCCTGGCATCCGCACTGAGGAGGATATCAGAGGTCACAGGGAGCAACCCCATAAAGGGGGTCAATGCGACGTCGCATATGTGGATAGTCAACCCATTCAAGCAGGACTTGTTCACAGGGTTGTTCTCCACGCACCCGCCCCTGCAGAAGAGGATAGAAAGGCTCGAGACAATGGACGCGAGCATCTGAGGTCGGCATGAAAATCGTTCAGAAACTTATCAGCATGGGAGCGGACATCAGCACCAAGAAGGCGCTGAAGATAGCGCTCAAGACGATAGGCGCCAAAGAGGAGAACGTAGACAGGATATACGTGGAACTGAAGAACAGCGTGAACAGGGATGACTTCATGAAGGTCCCGATGAAGGACAGGATCATAACCCTCCCGGCCTGCCTTAGGGATTCCAAGAGATGCGGGGCCAAACTGACTAAGGAGGGTTATAGGTGCGTCATGTGCGGCATGTGCAAGATAGGGGAGATAAAGAAGAGGGCAGAGAAGGCCGGAACCAATGTATTCATAGTGCCCGGCGGCTCGATGGCGCTCGCCATAGTGAAGAGGCACAAGCCCAAGGCTGTTCTGGGGGTAGCGTGCCTGAACGAGCTGGTGGGCGCAGCCGAGAACATACACGTGCCTGCACAGGGTGTGCGGCTCCTGAAGAAAGGCTGCATAGACACTGACGTGAACGTGGAAGAGGTCTTCTCGGTCCTGGAAGGCAACGGAAACAATTTTAATGCCAAAAGGAAATAAAATTATGGTCAGCAGAGAGCTTATGGAAGTGCTGGCGTGCCCCAAATGCAAGGGGAGTGTGGGACTGAAGAGCAAATTCATCATCTGCAGGAAATGCAGGCTAGCGTTCCCTGTGCTGGATGACGTGCCGGACATGCTGATAGAGGATGCCTGGCCGCTGGAAAGGGCCAAAAAGGCCAAATTCTTGCACAAACTGAGACTCTAATTTAAAATTTACGCTCAAATGTTAAGATGACAGAACCCAGATTGGTTGTGGGAGAGGGATACTTCAGCATAATCAAGGAACTTGAGAGGGAATTTATTGTCCCTGGAGAAGAGGCGGGCCTCTTGAAAAGGTGGAAGAAATCCGGGGAGATAAGGGCTGACATAGACAAGACGCTCAGGTCCATGGTTGACCGTCCCCTGCCTCTGGAAAAATGGAAGCTGGAAGGCGACTTTGAGTATGATGTGGACCTGTATGCCGGGGACATATGTATGCCCAAGGGCCTGGGGGACGTTGTCGGGGTAAAGGAAGGGCCAGAAATCAGCATCGAAAAAGACAATCCCATGGTGTATGTGTTCCCAATGGTGGGGGAAATTATGCTTCCCCCAGTGTTCAGGGGAAAGGTCAGGCATATATACGCACGCCAGGAAGAGCCTAAATTCACTAGAGATACTGTAAGCGTCTCGCCTGATTTCTACAAAGCTATCAAGAACGGAATATGGAAATACCTGAAGGGCGAAGAGCCGATGACAGGCATCTGCTTCTCAATGTGCCGCTACGACATAATGCCTACAGTAAGCTTCCAGCCAGTGCTTTAGGCTGATTAAAGCTATTTAAGACAACCTGCGGATATTCTATATACGTGCCGCAAGGGATATCAAGAATAGTGCCGAGGTGGCTGAATGGTTAAAGCGCCAGACTTGAGTTCCAGATATTATGAGCCCACTGGGGCGATGATTTTTTGGCTTGACTCTGAATCGGCGGCACGTGTGGAGAAAAGCTCGTGACTCTGGTCACGATATCTGGTGTCCTTTGGACGTGCAGGTTCGAATCCTGCCCTCGGCGTTCATTTTCTTTTTACAGCAAACAGAACTGAGTAGATTATTGAAAGCGCAATCATTGCCCAGAAGAATATCTCCAGTGTAGGGCCAATCAGTATGACGTCCTTCAGGAGGCCGGCTGCTATAGCGCCCCCTATCCTTCCGAAGGAGAGGCAGAGCTCTACCAGCGCGAAGGAGGTTGTCCTGATCTCTGCACCTGAGATGTCAGAGGCGAAGGCCCTGGCTCCCATCAGACCGGCCGTCCTTCCAAGTGAAAGCAAGCCTGTCAGTATACCCAGCATTATCAGGCTGTTCGTGAACTCCAAAAGAAGGAAGGAAAACCCCATCATCAGGAGGGCAATTATTATTATCGGCTTACGGCCTATCTTATCGGCCAGGTGACCGAACGGCACTATGCCCACCATGGTTATGATGGCTGACACCATGAAGATTGCCCCTATCATCAGGATATCGAAGCCCAGGTCAACTGCATAGAGCGGTATCAGTATATCCCTGGCTCCTTCAGCTATCCCCAGGAACACGACACCTAGCACGACGAGAAGGAGGAAGTTGAGCGGGTCTGCCCTTATGACCTTGATGTAGTTCTTTGCGACTGACTTGATGGGGGTCCTCCTTTCCTCCAAGTTCATGAAGAGGACTGCGACGCAGCCGATGAACATAAGGAGCGCCCAGAGCAGGAAGAGGGTGTTCATACCCATCAGCACTGCCACTGCCCCTCCCATCATCGGCCCGAAGATGAAACCCAGCTGGTACACCATCTCAAGCTTGGAAAGTGCCTTAGCCCTTCCCTTGTTGACTATGGTCGTGACAGAGTTGAGGGAGAAGTAGAAAAGGCTGGCAAAGATGCCGATGAAGAAGAACACCAGGATGAACCACTCTATAGTGTTTCCTATAGTGAGGATAAGAGAGAAGAATCCCACAAAGGCCAGGGACGCCAGAAGAGTGTTCTTCTTTCCAAACCAGTCAGCGAACATACCTCCGGCTGCGCCGGATACCATCTTGCCTATGTTGTATGCTGATGACACCAGGGATATCTGGAGGGCGCTGGAAGTTATCGTGGTAAGAAAGGCCGGGAGTATCTTGGACACTGCGTTGTACCCCAGCGCCATCAGGAAGTTCAGGAGATAGATTATTTTGTTGATCCTCATATGTAGTCCTTTATCTTGTGCGTCATCTGCTCATGGAGGAGCCAAAGGACCAGTATGGTGGCATCCAATGATGACATGAGCCCTATGGCGAACTCCGTATCCATGAAGATTAGTCCTGACCAGAGGGCTGCGCTGAACGGGAAGAGGGGCTGCATGGCTGTCTCTGCCCAGATCAGGCTGTCAAGGGCCAGGTGGAGCAGCCAGCCAAAAGAGATGATACCGAAGAGCAGGCCATATTTGCCTTTCCCTGTCTTGTAGAAGGTGATGGAAAGCGCAGCAAAGATTATGGGGAAGATTATCGCGTGGGTGATTCCCCTGTGGATGTCCACGGGGGTGCCTGTCACAAGGGTGAGCAGCCAGCTTATCGGGATGTCTATGTCAGGGGCGAGCCCTGCTATGCCTGCTATCAGTATGAAGTAGAGGGGGAATTTCTTCCTGAAGAAATGGTCCCTGAATAAGTCGACCAGAACCAGTGTCAGTATGACATGCGTTACTGCAAAAGGCATATTGTCTCCTTAGGATTAGGTTGAGAAGCATGGACGCTGGACTTCCGAAGACCCTGGCTTCTTCCCTGGCCTCTTTATCTCCTTAGGCTTGTTCCCAGTCAAGTCGAAAATCCTGGACGGTGGGCCTTCACGTGTGCCGTCGTCTATGATGTAGTCAATGAATATCCTCATGTCCTCCTTCACGTCCTTTATGGACTTGGCGTACATCTCCCCCGTCTTGTTGACAGATGTGCTCACGAACGGCACGCCGGATTTTTTGACCAATTTCTCGAATGGGTGGTCAGGTATCCTCACCCCTATGTTGGCTCTGGTGCCGACCCAGAAAAGGAAGACCTGCTTCTTCTTCTTGAGAATCATGGTGTACGGTCCAGGGAGCTTGTCCAAGTACTTCGGGAACCTCACGTGGAAGTTCTTCTCCATCCAACCCTTTGACGGGGCCATCACCGAGAACGGGGCGACAGATCCCTTGGCCCTTCTTATCTTGCTCACAGCATCTGACTTGTTGGCGTTGCACCCGATGCCATAGATTGTGTCAGTCGGGTAGACGAATATTGCCCCCCTCTTCATCTCTGTTATCACCTGTTTCTGGAGGATGGAGTCATTCAATATCTCCTTCATCTTGATGATCATGGCCATGTATTATCATTGGTTTAACGAATTATAAATGGAGATAACCAGGACTGGCTGGTTAAATTAATAAAATTAGAAGACAGGAAAAAAAGGAATTACACTGCCGGCTCCATCGGCTCGGCAGGCGGCATTGTCTCTTCCTCCACAGGAGCGGCGATGTGCTTGATTATCACAACATCTCCTATTGCCTCCACCATGGGGAATGGAATTATCAGGCCTTTCTTGGAGCCCAGCATCTTGGAAACGTATGAGCCCTTCATGGCCTTTATGACGAGGGACCTGAGCTTGAACCTCTTGAGGTCGCACTCAACATCCTCTATCTTGCCGACGTACATTCCCCTGCTCGTGAAAACGTCCTTTTCCCAGGTCTCTGAAACAGCTGTTACCTGAACCATATCTCTCCCTCCAAATTATCATTATCTATAAGGCTTTTAAGGTTGTAATGTAATTAGAAATAAGACTTATAAGCTTATGGCTGTAAGTCGCATCGTAGTGGTGCCGAGGTGGCCGAACGGTTAAGGCGCAGAATCTTGCCGTGTCCAAGCGGCCTGGTGCGTAAGATTGCTAATCCTGTGGGCTCTGCCCGTGAGGGTTCGAATCCCTTCCTCGGCGTAAGGAGTAAATATGGTAGCATTCGAAAATCATGCAGCAAAGATGGACATCAAGGGCATTGTCATAACAATGATACTGGGCGCGTTCGGATTTTTGGTCGCGCTCCAGTGGAGAGATGCCATAAAGGGTACCATTGATGTGTTCCTCCCTGCTGGAGAGGGGCTGATGTATACCTACATGGCAGCGATATTGGTTACCGTTATTGCTGTGGTTGTGACCTTTGTCCTGATAAAGCTGAAGGATGTCGACATCATACCGGACAAGTACGAGAACAGGGTCAAGGACAAGGCAAGAAGGGTGAAGGAAAGGGCTAAGAGCAAAGTCAGAAGGAAGGAGAAGTGAGTGGACCGACCGGGACTCGAACCCGGAGCTTGCGGCTTGTACAGAAATCCTGTACAGGTCTCCGCCATGCCAAGGCGACGATCTACCATTGATCTATCGGCCCGTTACTGTATACCTATTATATTCTTGACTAGTGTTTTAATCTTTTCGCTCTTTATATTGGACATTGCGTTGTCATCCCAGAAGCCCTCCAGGGGCTTCTCGAAGTTGCCTGCCTTGTGGTATCTGTAGGCCTGTATCATCCTCTCTGCGATGTCGATGTCGCTCACGAAAACTGCCTCTGGCGTCTTGTGTTCCATGAACTCCTCCCAGAGTTCCCTTATCTCCTTTGCTGTCTCTTTCGGGAGGGTTGACAGGAGCTCCTTCATGCCTTCCCTCTCTTTCTTCTCCTTCTCTGCTTTCGGCATGTGACCTCCGCCCTGCCAGGCTTCTGTCGTTATTATGTCGCCGACCTTTGCCTCTGCTATGTCATGCACCAGCGCCATCTTTATGGCCTTTGCCCTGTCTATCCCTTCTGCCGGGAGGGTCATGCACATCAGGGCCATCATGAAGATGTGGTCTGCTGTGCTCTCTGCGTTCTTCACGCCCCTCTCTACCCATCCGCTTCTCTTGATGTGCTTTATCTTCTCCATCGCTCCCAGGAATTCCTTGAACCTTTCCATGATTATCACTTGTATTTGGCAATTAAGTACGTTGCGGCTATCATTATGGCCGCTCCCACGATCTGGATCGCTGTTATCCACTGGCCGAGCCAGAAGAACGCCAGCAGGGCGCCTGCTATCGGCTCCAGGGCCAGGACAGAGGCGACCACCCAAGGCTTGACAGATGCCAGGGCCTTGAACCAGAGGAACACGCCAAACACGTAGAAGAGTATGGCGTACACCAGGATGTAAGTCAACCCTGTCATGTCAGGCACCATCATAGTGATGGGAAGTACAAGGCCTATTATGGGAGCTATTATTATCGCTGCTATGATGTTGGACGTAATGGTAAGCGTGGTGGGGTTTATCTTCTTGGATATCTTGGCAGAGGGGAGGTAGGAGTAAGCAAGGAACACTAGGGCAAGGATTACCAGCAAATCCCCCAGCATCACGTTCTGGGCGATGTCTGTGCTAAGGTCTGTGATGAAGAGGAAGCCTCCAAGGAGCAGGACTATTATCAGGATTATCTTCCTGGCTGTCACCCTTTCCCTCAGGAGGATGGCGCTGTAAATTAGGACGAAGACCGGCTCGAAACGTAGCATGAAGATGGCGCGCATGGCGATGGTCAGGCTGAAGCCTACCAGAAGGATGAGCTGGCCCAGGACGCACCGGAATATCACCACCTCTGCCAAGGGCCTCCTGAAGTCCCTCAGGAGCTGCCTGAACTGGAACTTCTCCCCCACTGCCTTTGCGAGGACAAAGAGGAAGACTATGGAGAGGATGTAGGCCAGAAGTGCCAGGACAAAGGGGTGCACAATCTTGGTGGCTACAGAAGCCACCACGATGCTGAAGGCTATGAAGACTGTGGACAGGCTTGCGATAAGAACGCCTTTGTCGTCCATATGGGCCAGGGCGGATTCGAACCGCCGATCTCCGCCTTGTAAGGGCGGCATCCTAACCAGCTAGACCACTGGCCCGGTATTCCAGTGATGCGACCGCCGGGATTTGAACCCGGGTTATCAGCTTGGGAAGCTGAGGTCCTACCACTAGACTACGGTCGCTTATGTTATTAATTGGGTGAAGTATTTATCTACTTTTTCACGTGCTTCCTGCAGAAATAGTGCCTGCATACCTGGGGCCTGGTGTCCCAGATTGAGCAGGAGGCCTTGTCCCTGTCCCTTCTCAGCCAGGGACAGTTGAAGAGCTCCTTCCCTGTCTCGGGGTCGAACCAGAGCTCTGCGTGAGTGAGGTTGCCGTTCTTCCACATCATCTTGGCTGTCTTGATTATGTCTGTACGCCTTTCCTCACGCCACCTCTTGACGTCATCATGCGTGGCTGTCAGCATGCCGCCGTATCCCATGCAGCACTTTCCGCACTGCTTGCATTCGAACTCCCTGATGGCCATAATAAATGTTCTCTTGTAACATTTAAAAAGCCTCTTTACCATATCCTGAACCAACATGGCTAAATTTATCTACGCTACAGACCTACACGGGAGTCTCGACCTGTATGAGAAGCTCTTGAGATATGCAGTGAAGGAGCATGTGGACGCTATCCTGATAGGCGGGGACATAAGCCCGCTGGCAGCCATACCCATGCAGAGGGATTTCCTGCAGAACTATCTTGTTCCCAGGCTGAGGGACTTCAGGAAGGAGCACAAGATAAGCATCTTCATCATAATGGGGAATGATGACTTCAGCGTGAACATGGATGTCCTGGAGAATGCAGAGGAGGAGGGCATACTGAAGACCACCAACATGAAGGTGCACAAGTTCAGGGGCGTGTCCATAATCGGCTATTCCTACATAGCGCCCACGCCTTTCCTGATTAAGGACTGGGAGAGGCTCGAGCAGGAGATAAGGAAGGACCTGAAGGTATTGGCCAAGAAGAGCGACCCAAAGAAGACCATCTTCATGTTCCATATACCTCCCTTCAGGACCAAGCTTGACAGGCTCTGGAACGGGGAGAGCGCAGGCAGCGTCGCAGTGAAGGAGTTCATAGAGGAGATGCAGCCCCTTATCACGCTGCACGGGCACATACATGAGTCAGCGGACATGTCAGGCGCCTGGAAGGAGAAATTCGGGAAGACTGTCAGCATAAACCCTGGCAACGCCAGGTATGTCGTATTTGATTCTGAGCTGAAGGATATCGAGCTGAAAGAATAGGCATGCGTAATCCTTTTTAATACATCCCCGAACACTCAATGGGGGGATGATGATATTGCTTTGACGGGCAATCTGACCCCCGCCTTATGCTCCCAACCCCAGCTGCTCCTGTGCCTTTTCTCTGCGCCGCTGGAATTCCTTGTACAATACTTCCTGGAATTCTGGTGTTCTTACAGGATGGGTTTTTGGCACGTCGTCGTCCGGCTCAAAACAGTAGTTGCCCATTCCGTTGGCTGTGTGGGGATTGCGGATGCCCAGCCTTCTATAGGTGCCGTTCTCTCCCTCAGAAACGAGAAACACAAAAACGCCTATCTCCCTAAAATTAACGTCCAGACCGTACTTTTTGTTGAACCTGGCGATGGGGGTAGCAGCCTCTCCTCCTCCCATGTTTATTACTATATCAGAGCACCCCTTTTGTCAGTTTCGATTGCAGGATTGTCGAGAAACCCTTATAAAATTTTCTGTCATCTTTCATTATGACCCTCCCAAAATCAAGACTTGTCAGGAAGCAGAGCCTGAGGCATTACGGGAAAGACCTGGAGCAGGTTAGAGACAGTGAGGCCCAAATGATATACCTGGGAGGCGGGCAGCTGCCTTCCCTGAGCCTAAAGGTGTACGAACTGGATGGCATAGGACCGAAACATCTGGAGCATCTTGACCGGGTCATCAGAACTTACCAAATCCTGAAGACTGGGGGGAACGTCGGGGTGGCGATACTCACAGGGTTCCAAAGAACGTATGTTCTGTATGGGGGTGAGATAACATTTCTGTCAGAAGATATGTGGAGCACTTTGTATTGAATCAACCTGAC
>DAOVIL010000016.1 GCA_030673725.1 Candidatus Aenigmatarchaeota archaeon
GAAGGCGCCTATGAAAGCGCTGGCTATCATCCCTATCATTATCCACCAGAGGACCATCTTGGTCAGGTTCCAGGTCTCCCACCAGACGCCCTTGATGTCTGCTGACTTGAACCTGTACGCCTTCAGGCGCTTTCTCGCGTCCTTCCTTATCGAGAAGCCCTTCGCTATCTTGCCCTTGTAGAGCGGTTTCTCCACCCAGCCCTTTGCCTCCAGGCCCTGGTATATCAGGCCTGTTATTATGGCTATCACTATCGCGAAGACTATCAGGTAGATGGCGTTGAACCCGAAGAAACCGAACAGCAGTATGGTGATTGGAAGGTTCGCCCAGGGGCTTGCAAGCAGGAACGCTATCACAGATGGGACTGATGCCCCTTTCCTGTACAGCTCCATCGCTATCGCCAGTATGCCGTGGGAGCATGCGCTCATTATGAACCCGAAGACGACTGAGTATATGACAGTCCTCTTCCTCTTCTGGGAGAGCACCTTTGAGATATAGATGTCAGGGATGTACTGGCCTATCACCCCTCCTATCACAAGTCCCAGGAGCACTGCCCACCATATCAACCCGACGTACATGATGAACACGTCCAGGACAGGCCTCAGGAACGGGATGAAATAAGCGGCAGCTATTATTATGACTGTCGCTATGGTGATGATGTACAGCCTCTCCCTGTACCAGGGCTTTGATACAGGGGCGCAGTGCTTGCACTTCTTGTCGTGCTTATGCTTCACGCTTCCTCCTCGGTATGACCTTGTCAACCTTCATGAACACCTCCGGGAACACAAAGAGGCCCAGGCATGAGGCCCCGACTGCCAGGAGCAGCTCATTCAGGCTCAGCGCCACTGTCCCGAAGGCTGCCTGGGCGAAGGGCAGGTAGATTATCGCGAACTGGAGGATGACTGACACGGCCACTGCCATCAGGAGCTTCCTGTTGGTGAGCGGGTTATTCCTGAATATCGAGCGGGTGTCTGACCTGCAGTTGAACACGAACATGAGCTCGAAGAACACTATGGTGGTGAACGCCATGGTCCTGGCTGTAGTGACATCTCCTCCGTTTGACAGGGCGAGAAGGAAGACGCCCAATGTGGCTATGGCTGTTATCGCCCCAGTGGCTATTATGAAGTCCACTGTGCCGTGGAGTATGCCTTCCTTCGGCTTCCTGGGCGGCCTCTCCATCACGTCCTTGGACTTGGGGTCGAACGAGAGCGCTACCGCAGGCAGGCCGTCTGTCAGCAGGTTCATCCAGAGTATCTGTATTGCAAGAAGTGGTAGGGGCAGGCCGGCGAAGACGGCAAGCGCGACCACCATTATCTCCCCTGTGTTGGCCGCCAACAGGAACCTGACGAACTTCCTGATGTTGTCATAGATTCCCCTTCCTTCCTCCACTGCCCTGGCTATGGTCGCGAAGTTGTCGTTCAATAGTATCATGTCAGACGCCTCCCTGGAGACGTCTGTCCCCCTCAGCCCCATGGCGACCCCTATGTCGGCCTTCTTCAGTGCCGGCGCATCGTTCACGCCGTCTCCTGTCATCGCCACTATGTTGCCCTTCCTCTTGAGGGATTCCAGTATCCTGACCTTGTGCTCAGGTGAGACACGGGCATAGACGTTCACCTCTCCCACCAGGGAATCCAGCTTCTTGTCGCTCATTCCCTCCATCTCCTCTCCCTCAAGCACCTGGCCCTTATGGTTCTCAGCCAACCCGAGCTTCCTGGCTATTGCCAGGGCAGTTATCTTGTGGTCGCCTGTTATCATCACTGTCCTCATGCCTGCGCCAGCAAGCAGCTTTATCGCGTCCTTCACCTCTTCCCTTGGCGGGTCTATCATGCCTGCCAGGCCCACGAAAGTGAGGCCCTTCTCCACATTTTTATCGCCTGACTTCACAGGCCTGTAGGCCAGGCCCAGCACCCTCAGGCCCTCCTTCGCCATGCTGTCAAAGCTCTTGAGCACCTCGTCCTTCTCCTTCTTGGACATCTTGGCTCCGCCATAGATGTTTGTGCACTTTTCCAGTATCACCTCAGGGGCTCCCTTGACGTAAACGACCCGCCCCTTGGGCGTCTTGTAGACTGTGCTCATCATCTTCCTTTCTGAGGAGAAAGGTATCTCCTTCAGCCTTTCATAGCCCTTCATGTCCGGCTTCACGCCGGCCTTTGCAGCCATGACCATTAGGGCACCCTCTGTCGGGTCGCCGAGTATCTTCCACTTCTCGTCTATGTGCTGCAGGGTGGAGTTGTTGCAGAACGCTGCTATATCAGATAGCAGCCTCATGCCCTTGTCCTTGGCGCTTGCGCCCCTGAAGGTTCCCTTGGGCTCGAACCCCAGGCCTGTCACCTCCACATGCTTCCTGTTCACCCACAGCTTCTGGACCGTCATCTCGTTGGTCGTCATGGTGCCTGTCTTGTCAGCGCATACAACAGTCGTTGAGCCCAATGTCTCCACTGTGGCCAGCCTCCTGATGAGGGAGTTCTTCCTGGCCATTATGGATACCCCTATGGCAAGCGTTATGGTAACGACTGCAGGGAGGCCCTCCGGGACTGCAGCCACGGCAAGCGCTATGGCTGTCACGAACATCTCTGCCATGTCCCCTCCCCTCAGCATCTGCAGGGAGAATATGACCGCTATTACTATCAGTATGATAGCTCCCAGCCACCTTCCGAAGTTGCTCAGCCTCTTCTGGAGGGGGGTGGTCTCCTCAGGTCCCTTCAGCATGCCGGCTATCTTGCCTATCTCTGTCTCCAGGCCAGTCGAAGTGACCAGGGCCTCTGCCCTTCCATAGGAGACTATGGTCCCCATGAAGGCCATGCACTTCCTGTCAGCGACCGGGACGTCACCCACTACCCTTACATCCTTGTGCACTGGCGTGGATTCCCCTGTAAGCATGGACTCGTCCATGGTAAGCTCAGAGACGCTTATCAGCCTGCAGTCGGCCGGGATCTTCTCGCCTTCCTCGAGCACCACCACATCCCCAGGGACTATCTCTGTGGCCGGCACTACGAAGAGCTTGCCGTCCCTTCTTACAGTCGCCTGGGGCACTGCCAGCTGCTTCAGCGCCATCAGGGCCTTCTCTGCTTTGTACTCCTGCACGAAGCCCAGCGCAGCGTTCGCTATCAGTATGACCAGTATGACCCATCCGTCCAGGTGTTCGCCTATCAGGAATGATATGGCTGTGGCCACTACCAGGATGAATATCAGGAACGACTTGAACTGGCTGAAGAATATGGAGATGGGCTCGATTCTCTTCTTCTCAGGCAGCTTGTTCAGGCCGTGCTTCTCCAGCCTCCTCCTGGCCTCCCCTTTGGAAAGGCCCTTGCCGGAAGTGCCCAGCTTCTTCTTCACGTTGTCAGAACTGAGCGTGTGCCATTTGTCAGGCATGTTTTAGAATTGGTCTGGGTAGTTAAAATTCCATTTTTCACAAAGGCTTAAGAATTTTAGCATCTATTACTAAGTGGAGAGGGGAGAAATCAGATTATGGCACCTGGCAAAGTCGGCATCGCAGTCCCAAGCTATGAGGAGTTCTACGGCATAAAGGGGCCCTATTTCGGGGACCGTGTCTTTGACTACCTGGAAGACCGCCACCCTGGCAAGTTCGAATATATACCGGAAACAGTAAAACGCGCAAGCGATAGCAGCCAGGAGACCCTCACAGGAAAGAATGTGAGGGAGAGGATAGTATATATCATGCACCCCACCATACCGGAGATAGAGGCGTCCACCCATGTCATGGTAGCCCAGCAGATGGCAGACGACCTCCTGAGGTCAGACGCCTACAGGGTCATACTCTTCGACCTTTACAACAGGTACCATTCCTATGACAAGAGGAAGGGAAGGCAGTCCCTTAACGCCAGGATAGTGGCAGAGAACCTCGAGGGATCCGGGATAAGGAGGGTGTTCACCATTGACCCCCATTCCGAGGAGCTTGTGCTCGCTTTCAGCTCAAGGTGCCCCCTGGAGGGCCTCTCTGCGCTGGGGCACCTGGCAGAAGCGTACAGGGAAGGGAACTCGCTGGAGAACACCACTGTCTGCGCACCTGACATAGGGGGCTATCCCAGGGCAGAGAAGGTGGCAGACTTCCTTGACCTGCCGCTGATAGGCATAAGGAAGCGTAGGTCGCAGGAGAAGTCTGACGAGACAGAGGTGCTGGAAGTCGTGGGCGAGAAGAAGTTCGTCAAGGGGAGAAGGATACTCTTCGTGGACGACGTGATAAGGAGCGCAGGGACCGCCTCCACTGCATGGGATACCCTCCATGCCGAGCCTTATGGCGCAGAATCCTGCCACATGCTTGCGACACACCTGGAGCTGTGTGAAAATGCAAAGGATCTCCTGAAAGAAAGGGACATAAAGGTCCTTGGGACCAATACAGTGGACCACAGGTTCACGGAAGAAGAGAGGAAATACATAAAAGTGATTGACGTGAGCCCCACAATGGGAGAGGTCATCTACAGGAGGTCTGAGGGCATGTCCATCAAGCAGTTCTTCAAGATGAAGCCCAAGACAGGCTCCCACAGGACGGTGGTTGATATGAAGCCACCAGAGATAGACAACGAGATTCAGTAATTCATATCTTTTTCTGCAAGTCCTGCCTATTATTATATAGATGAATAAGAGGAAGCCCAGGGTGCAGACGAACTGGAAACGGGTTGTCTCTATAATAATAGCAGCTGTCATAGGCCTGGCTGCCTACCTTTATCCCCTTGGGATTGAGCAGCCTGCCCAGGCTGTGATGGCGATAATGCTGTTCTGCGGTATTCTCTGGTTCACTGAGGCCTTCCCGCTCTGGGTGACTGCCCTGATGGTGCCGCCGCTTCTGGTTGTTGGCGGGGGGATAACCCCAAAGGAAGCGTACTATCCGTTCTTTGACCCGATAATAGCTCTCCTGTTGGGCGGGTTCGTGCTGGCCCTAGGGATACAGAACACTGGCCTGGACAGGAGGATAGCAGGCGTGTTCGTCAGGGCGTTCGGCAACAAGCCCAGGATGTACCTTCTGGGCCTGATGTCAGCGACCGCGTTCCTCTCGTTCTGGATATCCAACACAGCTTCTGCGCTCCTGATGATACCGATAGGCATAGCTGCTGTCACAGCAAGCGGTCTGGTGCCGATGAAGTCAGAATACTGCAAGACAGTCATGCTGGGGATAGGCTATTCAGCCACGATAGGCGGCGTAGGGACACTGATAGGGACCCCTCCCAACCTTATAGCAGTCAGGTTCCTGGCAGAGTCAGGCATCAAGGTGGGCTTCCTGGACTGGATGATGCATGCCATGCCCCTTGTGATAATAATGGTGGGGGTAGCCTGGGCTGTGCTTTCGTTCCAGCACAAGCCTGAGATTGACCAGGTCAAGGTGCCAAAGCTGGACGGAAGGAAGCTCAACAATAAACAGAAGGCCACTTTGGGCATATTCGCATTGACTGCGCTGCTTTGGATGACAGATGGCTTCCATGGCGTGCATAACTCTGTCATAGCGATGATACCTGTGATAGGGCTGTATGCCTTCGGCGTGCTGAAGAAGGACGACCTGAGGAATATAAAATGGTCTGTCCTGATACTGGTCGGAGGCGGCCTCACATTGGGCTCTGCCATACACGCGACAGGGCTGGACGCGTTCATCGCCTCTAACCTGAGCGGGATACTGATGGGCCAGCCAGAGTTCAGCATGTTCCTGATAATAGCTCTCTTCTCAATAGCATTCACGGCCTTCGTCGCCAACACTGCGGGCGCAGCCATACTCGTTCCCATAGGCATACCCATGGCCTCCATGCTGGGGATAAACCCGATGATAATGGCTGTCCTGATAGGGATAGTGGTGAGCTTCGACTTCATAGTGCCTGTAGGCACTCCCCCCAACGCGATAGCGTATGGGACAGGCTATATCAGGGTGAAGGACATGCTCAAGTCAGGCATCGTCATATCGCTCATAGGCGCTCTTCTGGTGGCCATCTTCGCGGCTTTCATCTGGTAGGCTATAGGAACAGCTCGCCAAATGAGTGGAAAGTGGCCAGCTTCTTCGGCTCATCACCGCAGAAATAGCGGACAGTGGCGTAATACAGGTCCCTGCCCCTTCTTCTGAACTTGTAGCTTATCAGGACCTCACCCTTGTTCTTTTCCCGGCTAAAATCAAAATCAGCGAGTGTGAAGTCAGTCCCGCAGCCGTGGAGATGGAAGTTGGCAACATGCTCGCCGACGCTGCCCCTCTCGGCATTGCTGGGAGGGGTGTAGGAGGTGCTCAGCATGCGCCTGTAGTTGCGCTCTAATGTCTTTATGCCTATCCTCTCCCCTTTCTCTGCCCTCCTAAGGTCCGCCAGGAGCGCCACATCCCTGTATATCCTGTGCTTCCTTTTGGTGGTCTTTTCAGACTCAAGGTCCTCCTCCACTCCCTGTATTAGCTTGGGAAGGAAGCCTCCCTTGCCTGCCAGGAACTTACCGAGCCATGCGTAGTATTTCATTTCCTCGGGATTGAGTTCCTGGAACACCATCCTGTTGTCTTCCCTCAGGTAGACCCTTCCACCCACCTCCGGCAGGAGCATATCCGCAGCAGCCCTGTCCTTCAGGATGAGCCTGCCTATCCTCTTCCTGCTGCCTTTCAGCCTGACCGCCCTGTCCAGGGCTTCTGTATGGTCTTTCATAACAAGAGAGATAGCTGAGAGATTATTTATTCCTGTCGGAAACTATTTATAAACACAAGCCCATCTAATATTATTCAAAGGTGATTCTGTGTACAAGATAATGACAGTAGAGGACAAGATAAGGGTCCCGCCCGCCAAGTTCAGGCTTGACCTGGAGAACGCCATAAAAGCCAGCCTGGAGGACAGGTGGGAGGGCATAATAGACAAGGAACTGGGCGTGATACTCTCAGTCGTGTCCATAGGCGAGGTAGGAGAGGGGAAGATACTCCCTGGTGACGGTTCCATACACTACCCTGTCGATTTCGAGCTCCTGGTATACCAGCCCACAGTCCATGAGGCTGTGAAAGGATACGTGATAGACGTGACAGAGTTCGGGGTGTTCATCAGGATAGGGCCAGTGGACGGCATGATACACGTCTCACAGATAATGGATGATTTCGTCACTTACGACGGGAAGAACACTTCCTTCATAGGAAGGGAGACCAAAAGGAGCCTGAAAGACAAGGACATAGTGACGACCAGGATAATCTCAGTCTCGATGGAGAAGCAGTACAAGATCGGGCTCACCACCAGGCAGGTCGGCCTGGGAGGGGAGGATTGGGCAGACAAGATCAAGAAGGCCCAGGCAGCAAAGGGCCAGAAGAGCGCAGCAAAGGGCCCTGCAAAGGCACCCAAGAAGGGCGGAAAGAAGGAGAAGAAGCTCCAGTAAAACCTTTGGCTGACGCCATAAAGGTTTCATCCAAACAAGAGGTAAGATAATATGGCAGAGAAGGTATGCAGGAACTGCAAGATGTTCGTGACCGGCACAGCATGCCCTCTCTGCAGGACAGCCAACTTCTCCAGGACCTGGAAGGGTGTACTGTATGTTAACGACCCCAATGGCTCAGAGGTCGCGCAGCTTCTCGGCATAAAGGCCCCAGGCAAGTATTGCCTGTGGGTGAAGTAAGAATTTTGTGGGATTATCCCACTCGAAACGACAATAAATATATCCCAGCCGAATTATCATTATGGGGATTGGATATGCCAACCTGGACGATGTGGGCTTCCTCGGGGGGCTAGAACCATGAAACAAAAACTGGCTATAGCGACTGATTACGTTAAAAATGATGCCTGCCCGGAACCGTATCTGAAGAGAATCTCTAAAGCAGGATTCACACATGTCATGTGGGGCCACCACTGGGATAATGATTTTATGTATTCTGAACCTACAATAAGACAGATTTCAGAATGGCTTAGGAAATATAACCTACAGCTTCTTTCTATACATGCTTCACGGGGAAATGAAAAGAATTGGATTTCCCAGAAAGAATATGAGAGGCAGGCAGGCATTGAGCTTGTAAAGAACCGGATTTATATGGCTTCCAGACTTTCCTGCAAAAC